>JBKHDM010000004.1:0-58893 GCA_046541355.1 Spirochaetaceae bacterium | reverse complement strand
TGCGCGCCCTCGCCGGGCAGGGGAAGGGTAGAGAGGCTCTTTTGCCACTCTGAAGTGATCTGCCCGGCGAGGGCGCGCAGGCCATCGTGTTTTGAACCCCTCCAGTGCATCTCGACGATGAGGTTCCACAGGAGCAGGCGCAAGATGAGCGCGTCACTACTCGACTCATCCCCCTCGGCTCCGGCGGCTTCTTGCAGGAGATTCTGGATCGAGGAGATGAGCTGCGGGGAGGCTGCTCCCTTTTGCGGGAGCTCAATCTGTTTTTTCACGGCGTCCGAGATTACGCCGTAGAGCGTCTCCCGCTCGGAGTTTTCCAGGCTGTCTCGCTCCTTGCCGGGGAGGCGGTAGACCGCTCCCGGCAGAAGGGGCGCACTCACCTTTGCAAGCCAGCTGACGCCCTCGGGCAGGGAAAGGCCCGGGGCATTGGGGGGTTTCGGACTGTCCTCGATGCGGAGGGGGCGTTCCTTCGGGGCGAGGGGTGCGAGGAGGGTCGATAGAAAGGGGGGCAGTTCCACAGGCTCCCCGCGCTCGATTCTGAGTCCCGCTTTGGTAAGGAGCGCGAGGAAATCCTCGATCTCCGAGGAGCTCGCCGCGCCGTCCCCGGAGTCGGAGATCGCGACGGCGAGCTTCTCCTTCCGTCTCAGCCGCCACTTACACAGATCTACGAATCCGCCTCGCTCGACCGGCCCGGAGACACTCTTTATGAGCTCGAGAGGAAGCAGTCGTCGGGCGAGGGCGTCGATGCCGCCGGGGCACAACCGGCGCAGCTCGACCGAACCGTTGTCGAACAGCAGCAGGGAGCCGTCGGCGAGGTAGACAAAACCGGGGTCCCGGAGGGAGGAGGCGAAGTAGGAGCCCCCGGAGGAGGCGGCTAGTTCGTTGAGCCGTCGCAACTCGAAGACCGCGTGGCGATCGCTTTTCTCCCGCTTCGAGAGATCGAGGATCTCCCGACCGTCGACAATAATCCGGACATTGCCGTCGGAGTAAAAAAGAACATGGGCGCCCTGCCGTTCGGCCTCCTCTTTTTTCGGGGGAGAGATCGGGCGGGAGGCGATGTTCTGATCGTGGACGAACTGTTTTACCGAGTTGACGAGGGTGGTCGTCCCGACGTAGCGCATGTCATGGGAGACCGGCTTCTCGAGGCAGTTCGGCTCGTACTGCGGGTTGCCCGTGAGGTGGTCGGTGATCACCACATTGCTTACGTGCCGTTTGACCTTGTCCGGAAGCCACTCGGAGGTTCCAAGGCGAAGGAAGGGTCTGAAACGGTGATCGGCGGTCCCGACATAGACGACGTAGCATTCCCGGTCGACGTGGAACACGCGGCTGGACAGGTTGCGGGAGCTGTCGTCACTCATGTTTCTCCAGTATAGTACATTATGGCTTGAGCTACATCAAGTTTATAGGTTTTCACGATACCTAAAAGCGGGTATCCTTTTCTCGGGCTGATCAATGGTAGTAACACAGAAGCGGAAATCGAAGATTATCCCGATTGCCAGCGGCAAGGGCGGAGTCGGAAAGACCGAGCTCTGCGCCAATCTCGGTGTGCGCCTCGGGCAGCTCGGAAAACGGACCATCCTCATTGACCTCGATATGGGGGGGTCCAATCTCCACTCGGCTCTGAACCTCAAGAACAAGAATCCCGGTCTCGGTAACTATCTCTCGGACAAGAAGCTGAACTTCGAAGAGCTTCTCGTCGACACCGGATACGAGAACGTCTCGTTTATACCCGGGGATGTCCTTGTGGCGGGAACGCCGAACCTCACCTACGGTCAGAAAAACGGTCTGATCAAACAGATCGAAAAACTCGACGCCGACTACATACTCCTCGACCTCGGCTCCGGGGCGAGCAACGCCGTGGTGGACTTCTTTCTGATTTCCAACTCCGGCCTCCTAGTCTCCTCCCCCCACGTGGGAGCGATCCTCAACGCCTACAGCTTTCTCAAGAACGCGACCTTCCGCTTTCTCATGCGGGCGTTCTCCGGTGAGTCCGCGGCGGCTCGGTATCTGCACAAGCAGATCAGGGAGCGCAGACCGGGGGATTCGGTTCCGGTACAGGGTATCATCAAAGGTCTCGCGGACAAAAACGGGGAGCAGGCGAAGAAGGCGAGGCAGTATGTCTCGCTGGTGCAGCCGAGCCTGGTACTCAACATGGCCCGCGGAGCAGGGGATCTCAATATTGGTGAGTCCCTCCGGGAGCTTGCAAAAAAGAACCTCAACGTCGACCTCCAGTGCCTCGGGGCGCTGCTCTGGGACCGGCAGGTTGCCGAGCAGATGCACACCTCCTTGCCCTCGGTGATCGGCGACCCGAAGGGGCTGCTCGCCCGAGAGGTGGACCGGCTCGCCCAAAAGATCATTCAGTCTCCGCAGTTTCCTACCCTCGCTTTGGAGACCGATCTGTACAGCGACTCCTACGAGCTCACCCGGATCGAGCTCCAGTATGACGAGGCGGAGGCGGGACAACAGGAGGCGCAGCAGACCGAAGGCTTCAACCCGGAGGAGTTCCTCGCGGTTGTGAGCGCCCAGAAAAAGCGGATCCAGGAGCTCCAGGGGACCGTGCGCATGCTCACCATGCGCTCCGGGAAGGGGTAGCTACCCGGCGACACGCTCCCGGTAGAGCGCTTCGATCTCCTCTCTGGTGAACTCGTAGGTGCTGCTGCAGTTGTGACAGGTTGTCCGAAGGGGGAAGGGCCCCTCCTCCCGGATCGAGGTGAGCTCCTCCATCGAAATAGCCTTGATGAACCGGCCGAACCGCTCCTTGGAGCAGCCGCAGAAGAAGACGGTGTCCCTCGTCCCGATCAGATCCGGCTCGAATTCCGGAAACTGCTCCTTTACGATGGAGACACCGGTGCTCCCGGCGGCAAAGGAGTCCCCGAGGGAGGGTAGCTCCCGAAGTCGAGCCTCTATCGTCGAGAGCGACCCCTCTTCAGCCTCCGGCAGCGCCTGAAGAAAGATCCCCCCGGCACCGACAACATGACCGTGGCTGTCGAACTTCACACTCAGGTTGAAGGCGGTCGCGGTCTGCTCGGAAAGCAGAAAGTACCGCGCCAGATCTCCGGCGATGGAGCCCTCTTCAAGCTCGATCTCTCCGGTAAAGGGCTGCTTTGCAACCTCGAGCTCCTTGGTAACCTGGATCGTCCCGGTTCCGATAAACGGGGCGGTGTCAAAGCTCTCCGGCTCCTGTTCCACCGGGATCGGCACCTGGTGCAGATAGCCCCGGACCTCCCCTGTCGCCCTTGACTCAACCGAGAGCCCCTCTACCGGGCCGCTACAGTCGAGGAGCAGACGGATCTTGTCGTTCCCCTTGACCTGGGCGGTGAGCAGGGCGGCAGCGATATAGGCGTGGCCGAGGACCAAGGTCTCGATAATGCCGAGACGATGGTTGCGGCGCATCTGGTTTACCATGAGGCTCCCGTGGACGATAGCGCCCCGGACCTGGCCGTCGGCGAGGAGAAATATATCCATTCCGTCCCGGGCGATGGAGTTGAGGTGTTCTCGAAGGGTGGTCTCTTCGATCGGCTGGGTAATCATACTTCGCCTACCATGCCGATTGCGTCCCGTCGGGTCAACGCCCCTCAGACCTCTGAAGCGGCCCCCGCTCTCCCGGCTTTCGCCGCAGAACTCCGATTGCCCCGGGGAACAGGAGGGGCTATCATTGCCCCATGACGTATAATCCGGAAAAAACTCGTTACAAGAAGATGCTCTACCGGCGCTCGGGCCGGTCGGGGCTCCAACTCCCGGCGATCTCCCTCGGCCTGTGGAACAATTTCGGCGCCGACTCCCGGATGGACAACATCCGCGCCATGCTCCTCGGCGCCTTCGATCTCGGGATTATCCACTTCGACCTTGCAAACAACTACGGCCCCCCGGCGGGATCGGCGGAAGAGAACTTCGGCAGAGTGATGAAGGACGATCTCAAGGCGTACCGGGACGAGCTGATAATCTCGTCGAAGGCGGGCTACTACATGTGGCCGGGACCCTACGGCGAGTGGGGCTCCCGGAAGTACCTCCTCGCGAGCCTTGATCAGAGTCTCAAGCGGATGGGCCTCGACTACGTCGATATCTTTTACTCCCATCGTTTCGATCCGAACACGCCCCTGGAAGAGACGATGGGTGCCCTCGACAGCGCGGTGAAACAGGGCAAGGCGCTCTACGTGGGGATCTCCTCCTACTCCCCCGGAAAGACGAGGGAGGCGGTAGAGATACTGAGACAACTGGGTACCCCCCTGACGATCCACCAGCCCTCCTACTCGATGCTCAACCGTTGGGTGGAGGATGGGCTGCTTTCCACCCTTGCCGACGAGGGGGTCGGCTGTATAGCGTTTTCTCCCCTCGCCCAGGGGATGCTGACGAGCAAGTACCTCGGAGGTATCCCGGAGGAGTCGAGGGCGGGAAAGAAGGGCAGCCCGTTGTCGAGAAAACTTCTCACTGAGGAGAACCTGGAGCGCATACGCGCTCTCAATCGCGTTGCCGAGGGTCGGGGTCAGACCCTTGCGCAGCTCGCCCTCGCCTGGGTACTGCGAAGGCGGGAGGTAACCTCCGTGCTCATCGGCGCGAGCCGGCCCGAACAGATCGAGGAGAATCTCGCTTGTCTGGAGAACCTCGAGTTCACCGATGATGAACTCGGGCAGATCGAGAAGTACGCCCAGGAGGGGGGGATCAACCTCTGGGCTCAGTCAAGCTCCCATTGATCGGGTCTACCTTCTCTATCGTTCCCGGCGGGGCGTAGGGGAAGGTGACCGTGACAGCCTGATGCTTTTTGTCGAGGCTCACCGAACCCCTCAGCTGCTCCGCGAGGGAGGTGGCGATGAGGTAGCCGAGGGTCACGGGAGCGGAAACCACCTCCGGGGGGATACCCGGCCCGTTGTCCCGGAACACGAGTATCACCCTGCCGGCTTCGATCCTCCAGGAGACGGTCAGCTGCGCTCCCTGGCGCACCGTCGCAACGTGGTCCACGACGTTCATCGCGAGCTCCCGGACGATAAGCCCAACCGGGATCGCCTGGTCGAGGGAGAGGACAAAGGGCTCCCCTGCGACCTCGAGGTTGAAGGGTCTGCCTTCGGTCCGCACATTCTGAACGATACTCTCGATCAAGGCCTTTCCGTCGAGCCGGTCAATGCGGCGGTGCTCGTAGAGCTGGGCGTAGACCTGGGCGATAACCCTGATGCGACTCTCCATCACCTGTGACGCCGCCTGTACCTCGGCAGAGTCTATAAAGGAGAGGCGGAGACGGAGCATGCTGATTATGAGCTGGACCGAGTTTTTTACCCGGTGGTGCAGCTCCCGGATCAGCGTCTCCCGCTCGGCGACGGCGTTTTTCAGCTTCTGCTCCGCCCGGTGCCGGCGATCGATATTGGTGGCGAGACAGCGAAGGCCGATGGTCTCGCCGGACTCATCCTTGAGGGGAGTGATCCTGATCTGACTCCAGAGTTCTCCCCCCTCCTTGTTGGGCAGCTGCCGCTCGAGGCTCATCGATCCCTCCACGTTACAGCGAATCCTCGCCTCCTCGAGAAACTCCCTCAGCTCACTGTTTTCCATACCAAAAAGAAGCGGGAGGCCGAGGGCGTAGTACTCCCCCATGGAGTAGCCGGTAAAGTGTTTCGCGGAAGGGTTTACGTAGGTGAGGTTACCCTCGAGGTCGATGGTCCACAGGAGGTCCGCGGTGCTTTCGACGATCGCCCGGTAGCCCTGCTCGCTGCGTCTCACCGAGGCGCTGAAGGCGTGCTCCGAGGTGGCGTTGGTGAGAAAGAGCAGTCGCCCCGGGGTGTCCTCTACCTCGAGCTCTTCGAGCTCCGCCCTGAGCAGAAGGTGGCCGCCCTGGACGGTGATCACCCCCCGCTTCGGGAGCTCTCCGTTTAGAAGGTTTCCGCCGCCATAGGAGCGCAGCAGTTCGGCGAGCTCTCTTCCGACGAGATCACTCTCGCTGGTCTCGAGAAACTCGAGGGCGCTTCGGTTTGCGTAGACGACCTTTCCCTCCCGGTTGGTTCTGATTACCCCCTGCCCCATCCGCTCGAGGATGTAGTTGAGCTCCCTCTCCCGTTGGAGCAGCTCCACGGTCATCCTCCGGGGCCGAATCTCCGGTGGGGCGAGAAGCGTCCCCTTCTCTTTCCTGCCCTCGATCACCTGGAGGAGGATCTCGGCGGTCGGTTTGACGGCGCCCTTTGCGACGTAGGCGTCTACGCATCGGTCCCGGGGCTCGTCTTTGCGCTCCATAGCTGCGGCGGAGAGGGCAATGGCAAAAGGGCGGGGATTGTAGCGGTGAGAGACGATCCGCAGTAGCCTGTACCCGTCGATATACGGCATGACCATGTCGGTAACGATTACTTCCATCCGCCGTGTATCGAGGAGGGCGAGGGCGTGGACCCCGTCGGTGGCGGGAAACACCTCGTGCCCCGCCTCTGTGAGGAGCTGCCGGTACGCTTCGAGGGTCGAGGTGTCGTCATCAACAAGAAGTATGGAAGCCATATAACCTTTTGTTCCCAGGCCGGCCGCTAAGATACAGCTTTCTGTAACCTTTTGCATACCCCCATTACGCTCCTCGAGGGAGGGCCGCGACCGGAGGTCCTTGCCCTCCCCCGGGAACTCTGCCTATCCTTGCGAGGTGATGAGCGACGGGCTGAGAGAGCTTTTCCAACGTTATCTTCGCAGATATCCGGTGGAGCGGCGGGTTGTCCGACGATTCTCCGCTCTGTTGTCCGAGGGGCGCCTCGCCTTTAGTAGAGACCGTCGGGAGGGCCACCTGACCGCCTCAGCCTGGGTGGTAGACGCCGAGGGGAGGAGCGTCCTCCTCGTCCACCATCGAAAGCTCGACCGGTGGCTGCAGCCCGGCGGGCACGCCGACGGAGAGGAAGATCTCCTCTCGGTGGCGCAGAAGGAGGTGCTCGAGGAGACGGGGGTGTCGACCTCGTCCCTGGAGCCGGTGGAAATCCTCGACCTCGATATCCATCCAATCCCGCCTCGGGGCGAGCTACCCGGCCACGATCACTACGACGTACGATTTCTCCTGGTCGCGGGAGCGGGGGAGACGGCTCGAGGTAATGAGGAGACCTGGGGCGCGATCTGGGTTCCGATCGACCGGCTCGAGGAGATTACCCGGGAGGAGTCGATCCTGCGGATGCGCTCAAAGGCAGGCGAGCTTCTCAGGCGAGCCTCCCCCGGAGCTACCTGAAGGCGTCTGTGATCCCCCTCGCTTTCAGACCGGCGGACTCGGCGCGGCTCACCGACGGTGAACCTGCACCCGGCTGACTGCCCAGTCTACGAGAGCCGGGGAGAGGCGTTGCGCGAGGGCAAGAACGCGTCCCGGCGCGGTAAAGACCGCCCGTCGCCTCCGCCTTCGGATCGCCTCGGCAATCGCCTCGGCCGCATCAGCCTGGGTGTGCTGCCAGCTGCGCTTGACCTGGATCCTCTCACCCCGGGAGTCGAAGATCTCCTTGTCCGGATCGTTTTCGGTAAAGCCGAGGTAGAGCACCCCCACGTGAACGCCCGTGCTCCTCAACTCCGCCGAGAGGGAGTCGGCGAGGCCGGTGAGGGCCATTTTGGTGGCGGAGTAGATCGAGACGTTAGGAAATCCTCGCAGTCCGGCGGCGGAGGAGATAAAGACAACACTCCCTCTGCTCTCCTCGAGCAACGGGAGTGCCGCGGCGGTTGCGACGGCGGCACCGATGAGATTGACTTCGGTAACCCGCCGGGCGAGCTCTTCGGAAATGGTGGCAAAGGGTCCGCGCATGGAAACCCCGGCGTTGTTTATGAGCACGTCGAGGCCGCCGAAGGTTTCGGCCACTCTGTTGACGAGGCGGTCCATGTCACCACGATTCGAGACGTCCCCGGCCTCGGCGAGAATCTCGATGCCCGAGTTCTCGAGCTCCCCGGCGGTCTGCTCGAGACGATCCCGGTTTCGGCCGTTGAGGGCGACCCGGGCGCCGAGGGTGCCGAGATAGCGGGCGGTTTCCCGGCCGATGCCGCGGCTCGAGCCGGTAATGAGAACTCTCCTGCCCTTCCAGTATGCGCCTTTGGTTGCCATAGCCCGGCGAAGTATCCGCTCCCAACCGCCCTGGTGTCAACGCACCCCCGCCGATGGAGAGGCGGAGTTGTGGACGACCCGCGGTGGTCGCTACCATTCTAGAGGTATGGGAGAACGATCATTACGTCACACCCTCGAGGAGCAGGGTATCACCTCAGAGGTAGTGCTCGAGGCGATCGAGCGGGTGCCCCGGGAGCTCTTTGTACCGCCTGAACTGCGGGAACAGGCGTATCGGAACTCACCGTTGCCCATAGGCGAGGGGCAGACGATCAGCCAGCCCTATACCGTCGCCTTCATGGTTGAGCTTGCCGGGGTCGGAAGGGGAGCGAACTGCCTCGAGATCGGCGCCGGCAGCGGCTACGCCGCGGCGATACTCGCGGAGGCAGTCGGGCCGACGGGCTCGGTAGTCGCTGTCGAGTTAATCGAGAGCCTCGCCCGCCGCGGCCGGGACAACCTCAGGCGCGCCGGCTACGAGAGCGTCGTGATCCACTGCGGCGACGGCCGGGAGGGGTATCCTGCACAGGCGCCCTACCAGATAATCCTCGTCTCCGCCGCGGCGGAACGGACGCCCTACAACCTCCTCGACCAGCTCGCCCCCGGGGGGCGCCTTGTGGTTCCCGTGGAGACGGCGGCGGGACACGCGGTAATGAAGCGGATCGAGAAGAGCGAGTCAGGGCTGAGTGAGACGGATCATGGAGCGTTCAGCTTTGTCCCTCTGCGCGGTAGGTGACCGTCGCGGACTCAGGGAAGGTCTCGTGTTCCTGATGAACCGAGCCGAGAATCGGATCGACCTTGAGATCCGTTGCGTCCATCATTGCGGCGATCCGCTGGATCGAGGAGAGAATCAGAGTCTGCTCCCACTCGGCGAGGGCGGTGAAGCGACGCAGAAACTCGTCCTGGAGAAAGTTCGGATTGCTCTGGAGAACGCTGTGCGCCCGGTCGGTGACATGGACCAGGACCCGACGCCTGTCCTCGTCACTGCGGTCCCGTCTGACCAGGTCGCGCTGCTCGAGGCGGTCGAGAATGCTCGTGACCGTCGCCTGGCTCAGGCTGACCGCCTTTGCGACCTCTCCGATGGAGACCTTCCCTTTTGAGGCGATCTCCTTTATAACCACCAGCTGCGGCCCGGTGAGGCCGAACTCCTTGGAGAGCTTTCGGGAGTGAATATCGATTGCTCTGATGATCTTACGAAGTGTTTCGAGCACCTCGACACTCAAGTCGCGGTCGGACATTTTTATCCTCTTTACCTACAGTGCCGGCGAATGACGGCACGGGACAGCTGAAACTTTGTGGTTAAAAAGTTACAACACAAAGCATATCCGCGACAAGTCCCTTCTGCCCCCCCGTTTCCCGCCCCGGAAGCTCACATAAGCCGCCTCAACGGGAGCTCGTTGGAATAAACCGGGAGGTGCCCGAAATCAGGGGTGCGCTGTTTCCTTCGTTGTATAAGGAAATTTCTAGGTTTCCGGGGAGCTGTTCTCACTCTCCTCCACCAGGGAGAAGGGGATAACCTTACCCTCCCTCTCCAGTCGCTTGTCGTCGAGTTCCTCGATCAGCGCAACGCTCTGGAAGGGGATCATCAGGTGGTCCGCCTCCCCGAACTCATGGCGCAGCTCATCCTCCGACGGGTCGATGATGAGGTTGCTGCCCTTGGTAAACACCAGTCCCTTGATCGAGACAAAGTAGGGGTGGGTCATATCGAGCTCCCGAGCACGCAGGACCCGATCTTTCTTTTTCCAGGTGAAATGAACGCGGTAGAGTGACACTGAGCCTCCCGGCGGCAGCATAGACCGCAACCTGCGGGAGTGTCAGCCCTTTTTGAGGAGCTTGTGAAACCAGTCGTAGACCGGTCGGACAACCTGCTCCACACTGCCCTTCCGGGGGATCATGAAAATGAACAGCCTCTCCCGCTGCGGTAGGAGAGCGAGGTGGCGCAGGGTCCTGGGTTCCTCGAGGATCGCCTTGCAGTCGAGGATAGCGTCTTTCATCTGTTCATTCTCGTAGTAGAGGTAGTAGGTGAGGCCGCCCCAGCTCAGCTCCTCCCGGGAGAGCTTCTCCCTGTTCTCGATGCTCGCCCCGGGGAGTTTCGAGTACCGTTGTTCGATGAGGTGAGCCTCCGCGAGGGAGGCGAAGGCGCTCTTGTGGATCTCGAAGACAAGAAAGAGGCGGTCGAACCTCCGGATGAGAAGGCTGAAGGGGTACCAGAGCCATGACTGTCGCGGCAGAAGGGTAATTGTTACGTCCGCCCTTCGTACGACGCTGCTCTCGTTGGGAAGAAAGTTGGCGTGGTAGCCGGTGAGGCCACCGATGTTGGTGTACTGCTGGTCCCGGGGCTTGAGTATCCCCTTGAGCTCCTCAAAGGCGGCTGTAAAGATGCCCCGGTTTGCTCTCCTGCCCCAGATGTAGCCGAGGCTCAGGAGGATGGTGGCGGCGGTAAAGAGATAGAAGAGCGGCTGCGATGTGATCTCCTGGTTGTCGAACAACGGTGGGTACTCCTTTGGTGCTCCTGGATAACCAAAAAATATAGGACTACATGAAAGGAACCGTCAGGTCGTGGGCGAGCTTGTAGCTCTCCTTCGAGGCCGGAGGAACCTTGGGAACCCGGTCGAGATAGATGCCCTGGCGGCCCTTGAGCAGCTCTTTTTCCATCGAGTCTGCCACCTCCTCGAGCTCCGGCTCATATTTGTTAGTGTAGACCGCCTTGAGGGGAAGTTCGAGGTCCTGGAGTCCGAGGAGGATACGCTGGGACTCCCGCAGGGAGAGGTAGTCCGGGTTCAGAACAACGGCGATGGCGCTCTCCTGGCTCTCGAGGGTTTTACTCAAGGTGACGTACCGTTTGAAAAGCTCTCTGAGCTTCTTCATAACCGAATCATCCTCCTCCCTGTAGGCGAGGCGGATGCCCTGTTCAACGTACTTGCCGGTAACGTTGTGAACCGTGTGGCGCTTTGCGAGTATATCCTTGCGAATACGGGTAAGCCTGTCGACCCAGGTGATGGTGATTCTCGGCAGGGCGAGAATGCGCAGGGTGAGGCCCGTCGGGGGAGTGTCGAAGACGATGTAGTCAAACCCCCTCTCCTCGCGCAGCAGCTGTTCCATCGCGGTAAGGGCGGCGTACTCCTCGACTCCCGGAGCGTGCTTGAGAACTTTGAAGTAGAGGTCGAGATTGAAGGCGCGGGTATAGCTGTATACCTCGGTGAGGATATCGGTGTTCTGCTTGACGTAGTCGCTTGCAGCCTCCTCGAGGTTCGCCTCCTGGAGATAGAGGTTCCTGGTGAACTTCTTTTTTTTGTGCGAGAGCGTTACACCGTAGATGTCGCCGAGGTTGTGGGCAGGGTCGAAGGATACGGTAAGGACCTTGTATCCCTTCTCCGCGAGCTGCCAGGAGGTCGCCGCGGAGAGCGTGGACTTGCCTACGCCTCCCTTGCCGGTAAAAAAGAGCGTTTTCATCCCTGCTTCCCGCCCTCAGTTGATGTCCAGAGCGCCGGCGAGCTCCGCCAGGGCGTCGGAGGCGTTCTCGGCCCGTCGGTTGAGCACTTTGAGCTCGTGCTGCAGGTGGGGGATGAGCTCCGCCGCAAGAAAGGAAGGTGGCGCGGGTAGACCGGTAAACGCCCCCATCAGGAGCAGAACGAACATGTTCTCCAGCTCCCGCGCCTCAAAGGCTGTGAGGCTCACCACCTTTTCCCGGTGTGTCCGGCTCATGGTTTCAAACACCCCCCGCAGCAGGCGCGGGAGGTTCCTGAACAGCCCTTTGTTGTTCGCCAAGGTTTACGCTTCCTCGCCTGTGGTGGCGGGGAGGTCCTTGGTCCTGATGAAGTCGATGATGAAGACAACGTTCATGATCAACATAATGATCTCGATAACCAGAACGGTAATGCCGGTGACCGGGTTGGCGGCGATCGAGACTGGAAGAACCACAACGCTGAACCAGATGATGGCGGCGGTGACGGTAATCCAGAGGAGATACGCCGGGATGAGCGCCATGGTGGCGTTGCTCTTGAGCCGCTTGGTGACCCAGGCGGTACCGGTGAGCAGGGCGATCGATGCGATGAGCTGGTTCGCTGATCCGAAGGAGGGCCAGATTACGCCGAAGCTGCCGCTCCAGCCGAGCCAGATACCGATGGCCGCGGGGATAACCGAGGCGACCCAGCGGTTGGTCAGGAAGCCGTACGCCCCGGCGGCCCGGTCCTTGATGGGCAGAAAGATTTCCGCCAGGGTGTAGCGGGCGAGCCGGTTTGTTGTGTCGAGGGTGGTCATGGCAAAGGAGGAAACCCACATGCCCCCGATCACCTTGACCACCTCCGTCGGTATAAACCTGAGCCAGGTCTGAGCCACCATCGCGGCGTAGCTCTCGGTAAACATCGCGGCGTTGGGAAAGGTCGCCGCCATGGAGGCGCTGTACTGCTGACCCCAGTTCGCGGCGGTGATATCCTGTCCCGCCCCTGTCATCACCTGGAGGCCGAATCCCGCGACGGCGATAACCACAACGGTAGAGAGGAACCCCTCGAAGAGCATGCCGCCGTAGCCGATCAGAAGGCCCGCCTTCTCCGTATCGAGCTGCTTTGAGGTTGTGCCGGAGCCGACGAGGGCATGAAAGCCGGAGAGGGAGCCACAGGCGATGATCAGCGGGATAACCGGCCAGAAGGGGCTCGGCTGCCCTGCGGAGACAATCGGCGCAAAGCTGGTGAAGGCGGGGGCGGTAAAGCCGCTGAAGCTCGAGACAGCCGCGATGCCGCCAATGATCAGGCCGAAGTAGAGGAGCCAGGCGTTCAGGTAGTCCCGAGGCTGAAGCAGCACGTTAACCGGAATCGCCGAGGCGATTATGATATAGAAGAACATGATCAGGAACCAGGCGTCACGACTGAGGGTGACCGGTACGATGGTGCCGAGATAGAGGGCGGTTACCAGCATCACGATGCCTATCAAGGTACTGAGGGTGAAGTTCATCCTGGTCCTATAGAGGAGGACACCGAGGATCAGTGCTGCGGCGAGGACGTAGAGAAACGCCGCGGGGACCGCGGGGTTGGCCAGGAACATAGCGGCGATAACCGAGCTGAAGGCGCCGACGACGAGGATGAGCAGGAAGAAAACCAGGTAGTAAAAGAGCTTACCCGTACGCTTGGTGATGAGGTCCGACGCTACGAACTGGACGGACTTGCCGTCGTAGCGAACCGAGGCCATCACCGAGAGGTAGTCGTGGACCGCACCGATAAAGATATTGCCGAACCAGACCCAGGCGAGGGCGGGAACCCAACCCCACGCCATCGCGACCACCGGGCCGATGATCGGGGCCGCTCCTGCAACCGAAGCGAAGTGATGACCAAAAAGAACCGGGGATTTCGCCGGAACGTAGTCCACGCCGTCAAAGAGCCGGTGGGCCGGGGTCTTGATCTCGTTGGACGCCTTGACTACGTCGGTTTCGAGCTTTCTGCCGTAGGTAAAGTAGAGAGCAACGTAAACCGCGATCCCGACCAGCGTGATAATGGTGGTCATGGACGCCTCCTGCAATGGGGGGATTTAGTACCACGATAGATCGACCGCCGGGGTTAGTCAAGTTTTTTCACCCCTTCTCCCCGCAGCTCAGGAAATAGCGGGAGAAACCTTGGTCCGTCTGCTCACCGGCTCACCTCGAGGATGGAGAAGTTATCCTCGGCTCCCGTGATGAGTGACAGGAGGCTCTCCGGGTCGGGATCGGTGATAAAGGTGTACTGTTTCTCGAGACGGGAGCTCGAAAAGGCGATGAGTCCCTCGGTTTTCGGAAGGGAGTTCAGGAACGTTTCGAGACGGTCGGCAACCATCGGATTAAACGTGAGAATCAGGTACTCCCGTTCTGCGACCCTCACCTCCCGGCGCTCCATCTCCTCCTCATCGGCGAGAAAGAGCCAACCCTTCGAGTACTGGCGGGGGTCTACGATATGCCCCTCCCCGAGGGGGGTGGCGTCGGTGTGCAGGGTGAGGCGGAGCTGGTCTGTGCGGCCGAGGAGCCGGCTTATGGGAAGGTAGAGCAGGGCGTGCCGGGGCAGGAGTGTGAGGGTGCCGACGAGGCGGCGAATCCGGCCGGAGAGCTGATAGTAGATGTGGTAGCCGATCACACCGCCTATGCTCTGGTACCGCTTCTGCTCAGGCTGATAGAAGTGTTCGAGGCAGTGGGCGAGCTCGCGCGCTATCCGGCGGTTCTTGCGCTGACCATAGAAGCTTGCGAGGGCCAGGGAGAGAGAAAGCGCCGGGATCAATAGAAGGGGGAGTGACGCCATTGGTACCTGTTACCCCTCATGGAGCTAAAGATACTGCCCCGCTTTTCCCAAGGCGAAGGGTTGAAACACGATAATGCCCCCGAGGTGGTATACTCCTCGAGGTATGTCAGGAGGCATCGACAGGAGCCTGCTCCGGCAGGCGGGGATACCCGAGGAGATCGGCATCGTACTCAACTCCACCCAGGAGGGGATTATCGCCGTCGACCGCGACAGCCGCATCACCCTCTGGAACCGTGCGGCCGAGGGGATCCTCGGGATCGAGGCGACCGAGGCTCTCGGTAAACCGATCCGGGAGGTAATTCCGGTAACCCGGTTACCCCAGGTTATCGATACCGGCGAGAGCGAGCTCAGCGGGCAGCTCACCATTGACGGGGTGACCATCCTCACAGACCGGATGCCCCTGGTCAACGAGGCGGGGGAGATCCTCGGCGCCTTTGCGGTCTTCCGTGATATCAGCGAGCTTGAAAAGCTCGCTGAGGAGATTACAAACCTCCGGGAGATGCGGATTCTCCAGGAGGCGATCTTCAACAGTACCCAGGACGCCATATCCGTCGTGGACGAACACGGGATCGGGGTAACCGTCAATCCCGCCTACACAAGGGTCACCGGATACACTCCCGGGGAGGTCATAGGCAAGCCGTGCACCGTCGACATCGCCTCGGGGGAGTCGATACACCTCAAGGTTCTGCGAAACAGGGAGCCGATCCGGGGGGAGCGGCTCCAGGTAGGGGTCGATAAGCGGATGGTTATTGTCGATGCCGCCCCGATCATCGTCCGGGGCGAGCTCAAAGGGAGCGTCGCGGTGATCAAGGATGTCTCGGAGATACACCGTCTCAACTCCCGACTCGACCAGGCCCAGCGGATGATCCGCAAGCTCGAGGCGAAATACAGCTTTGACGATCTCATCGGGGAGGACCCCGCCTTTCTCCGGGCCGTCGAGCGCGCCCGGGTCGCCGCGGCCACCCCCGCGACGGTGATGCTCCGGGGTGAGAGTGGTACGGGAAAGGAGCTTTTCGCCCACGCCATCCATAACGCGAGCGATCTGCGGGCCAACCACTTTGTCCGGGTAAACTGCGCCTCCCTTGCGGAGAGCGTGTTGGAAAGCGAGCTGTTCGGGTATGAGGAGGGCGCCTTTACCGGAGCGGTCAAGGGGGGGCGTCACGGCCTGTTCGAGCAGGCACACGGCGGTACGATTTTTCTCGACGAGATCGGCCTGATGAGCCTCGCCACGCAGGGCAAGCTCCTGAGGGTCCTTCAGGAGAAGGAGGTGAGACGGGTAGGGGGCACCAGAACAATTCCGGTGGATGTCCGGGTCATCGCCGCCACAAATCTCGATCTGCGCAGGGCGATCGCCGCCGGAAGTTTCCGGGAGGATCTCTACTACCGGATAAACGTGATGCCGATATCGATCCCGCCCCTACGGGAGCGAAAAGGGGATATTCCTCTCCTCGCCGGCCACCTCATCCACAGGATAAACCAGGAGTACGGCCGATCGATCGAGGGGGTCGCTGCGGAGGCTGTCGATCGCCTTATCGCCTACGACTGGCCGGGAAACGTCCGGGAGCTTGAGAACGCCCTGCGTCGGGCGGTCATAACAATGGCGGTGCCGGAGACCCGCATCGAGGTGGAGCATCTCCCGGAGCTGAGGGGCGGTGGGAGGGCTCAGGCGGGGAGGGGAGAGCTCTCCGCCGAGGGGGAGGCGATCACCCGGGAAGAGAGCTCAGCTGCGCTGAGACCCCTCGCGGAGGTGAGCGCCGAGGCCGAGGCGAGGGCGATCCGCCACGCCCTCGAGGGGACCGGAGGAAGCCGACAACAGGCGGCGCGGATTCTCGACATCTCCCTGCGCACCCTCCAGTACAAGATGCGCCGCTACCGGATCAGGTAGAGCGCCCGACCGGAGGAGCCCGCTTCGGCCACCGGGTGAGGCCGGGCAACGCCGGGCAAAGGCGCCCGCGCGCGCTTCGGCCCGCTTCGGCCCCTTCGCCTCGTCGCGCAAAAGCTTGCGCCTCGGCAAGTTTTTGCGCGCAATATATTGCGCGCTCCCCGCTCGGAGCCTCAAAAAAGGCGGTCTGCCACCCCCGGGGGTGGTATGAAATCCTCGAGGGGAGGCGCTGTGGAGGCTTCGGGAGGCGCAAAACGCACCGGTTTCCTTTGTCCGTCGCCGATCACCGGTTTTGGCACGAAACCTGCTGCCTATATCCCATACCGACGAGAAAAGGTGCACGCAGATGGCTTCGACCGAACGGATCCTCGCGATAAATCCCGGTTCCACCTCAACCAAAATCGCCCTCTATCAGGGTCTCGAGGCGCTGTTTGAAAAAAGCCTGCGCCACGACGAGGGGGAGCTCGCCGCCCGGGAGACCCTCGCTGAGCAGCTCGCCTTTCGCCGGCAGGTGATTCTCGAGGCTCTCGAGGATTCCGGCAGCTCCCTGAACGCGATCGACGCCGTCGTCGGTCGCGGCGGCCTGACCCATCCGGTAGAGGGCGGCACCTACGAGGTCAACGAGCTGATGCTGCGGGACCTCGAGCGGGGAGTGATGGGAGAGCACGCCTCCAATCTCGGCGGCATACTCGCCTCATCCCTGGCGGCTCAGATCGCCGAAGCCTCGGGCCGAAAAGGCGTGCCGAGTTTCATCGTCGACCCTGTGGTAGTCGATGAGCTCCATCCCCCGGCACGTCTTTCCGGGCTGCCGGAAATACCTCGGGTGAGCATCTTTCACGCTCTCAACCAGAAAGCCGTGGCGCGGCTGGCCGCCCGGGAGCTCTCGAAACGGTACGAGGAGTGCAACTTTATCGTCGCCCATATGGGCGGGGGTGTCACCGTGGGAGCCCATCACGGCGGACGGGTCATTGACGTTAATGACGGCCTCAACGGAGAGGGGCCCTTCTCCCCGGAACGAACCGGCGGGCTTCCAGCTCTCCCCCTGGTCAACCTCTGCTTTGCCCAGGGGGCGCAGCTTTCGCAGATCAAGAAGAAGCTCAAAGGCAAGGGGGGCATGAGCGCATACCTCGGCACCAGCGATGCTGTGGAGGCGTTCGAGCGGGCGGACTCGGGAGACCGAAGGGCGCAACTGGTTCTCGAGTCGATGGCGTACCAGATCGCAAAGGAGATCGGCGCGATGGCGGCGGTTCTTGCCGGTTCGGTTGACGCGGTCCTCATTACCGGGGGACTCGCCTTTGAGGATCGGTTCGTGGAGTGGATACGACGGAGGGTCGAGTTTATCGCCCCGGTAATGGTCTTTCCCGGAGAGAACGAGCTTCGCGCCCTCGCCGCGGGCGCCCTGAGGGTGCTTCGGGGCGAAGAATCGCCCAAGGTGTACCGTGGAGCGGAGGGGCGGCCGCTGCCTGAGGCGGCTATCTCCGTCGGGGAGAAAAGCGGCCGCCTCGCCCCGGAGGGGGTCGGCAGGTGATCGGACCGGGCCTCACCATCGTTACAGGTCACTACGGAACCGGCAAGAGCGAGTTCTCCGTGAGCTTCGCCGTCGCCCTCAGAGAGGCGGGGGATGAGGTGATCGTCGTTGACCTCGACATCGTGAACCCGTATTTCCGTTCCCGGGAAGCGAGGTCCCTCCTCGAGCCCCTCGGGATTTCGGTGGTGGGTAACTCCCTCGAAATAGATCGGGGAGTCGACCTTCCGGCGATCTCCCCCGCCGCCGTCGGCAGCCTTGCCGCCCGGGAGCGCCGGGTGATCGTCGACCTCGGAGGTGATCCTGTCGGGGCTCGGGTGATGCGCCGGTTCGGTCGCGCCGCGATCCCTGAGAACTACCAGATGCTCTACGTCCTCAACGTCTATCGTCCCGAGAACCGCACCCTCGAGGCGACCATCGATTCCATCAGAGGGATCGAGGACGCTTCGGGACTCAAGGTCACCGCCCTGGTCAACAACAGTCACCTCCTCGAGTCTACAGGATGTGAGAACCTGCTCGCCGGTGACAAACGATGTCGACAGCTCGAATCGGAGCTCGGGTTACCGACCCGCTACTGTTCCGGGCGCCCGGAGCTCCTCGACGCCTGCGGGGAGGAGCTGCTCGGGGAGCGGATCAGAATTGGAATGTACCTTCGTCAGGAGTGGATGAGCTCCACCGCCCCGGCGAAGTAGAGGAGGAGAGAGATGCGAAGAGGAAGCGTGAGCTTTGCCGAGAACCGGTGCAAGGGGTGTTCCCTCTGCGTCGACACCTGTCCGAAGGGGATTCTCGCCCTCGATGGGACCCGGATAAACAGCAAGGGGTACCATCCCGCGATCATTACCGATCCTGAGGCGTGCGTCGGATGCGCTCACTGCGCGATGATGTGCCCCGACGCGGTGATCCGGGTCGAGCAGTTTGCCTGAGGTAACAACGATGGAACAGATGTTGATGAAAGGTAACGAGGCGATCAGTGCCGCCGCGATCAAGGGCGGATGCCGCTACTTCTTCGGATATCCGATAACCCCGCAGAACGAGATCCCTGAGTATATGTCCCGGGAACTCCCGAAGGCGGGAGGGGTGTTTCTCCAGGCGGAGAGCGAAGTCGCCGCGATAAACATGGTCTACGGCGCCGCCGGTGCCGGGGCCCGGGTGATGACCTCCTCCTCCTCCCCGGGAATCGCCCTCAAGCAGGAGGGTATCAGCTACATTGCCGGAGCCGAGCTGCCCTGCGTGATCGTCAATATCATGCGCGGCGGACCCGGCCTCGGAGGCATTCAGCCCGGTCAGGCCGACTATTTCCAGTCCACCCGGGGCGGGGGTAACGGCGACTACCGGCTTATCGTCTTCGCCCCGGCGTCGATCCAGGAGACCGTGGACATCATGATGGAGGCCTTCGACATCGCCGACCAGTACCGAATGCCGGTTCTCCTTCTCGGCGACGGTATGATCGGCCAGATGATGGAGCCGGTGACCTTTGGTGAGCCGAAACGCCGGGAGCTGCCGGCGAAGGAGTGGATCACCGATGGAACCGGCAACCGGCGCAAGCCGAACACGATCAACTCTCTTCGTCTCGACCCCGGGGAGCTCGAGAAGCACAACCAGCGCCTCCAGGCAAAGTACCGGGAGGTAGAGAAGAAGGAGGTGCGCCACGAGTCCTACCGGACCGAGGACGCCGAGATCGTTTTTGTCAGCTACGGCACCTCCTCACGGATCGTTCGAAACGCCGTGGAGGAGTTGCGAAACCAGGGGGTCCCCGCCGGTCTCATTCGACCTATAACCCTCTGGCCCTTCCCGATCGGCGCCTTCGACGAGCTCCCGGGAAGTACAAAGGGGCTGTTCACCGTGGAGATGAGCGAGGGTCAGATGATCGACGATGTGAAGATCGCTTCCAACGGCCGTTGGCCCCTCGGATTTCACGGTCGCTCCGGCGGCATGATCCCCGTACAGCGGGATATTGTGGAAGCGGCGAAGCGCTTTCTCGAGGAGGTGTGAAATGCCTGCGCTCTTTGAACGCACTGCGGGACTGACCGACAAGGAGTTCCACTACTGCCCCGGGTGTACCCACGGGATCATCCACCGGCTGGTGGCGGAGGTCCTCGTCGAAATGGGTCGCCTCGGAGATACCATCGGAGTCGCTCCGGTGGGATGCTCGGTCCTCGCCTACGAGTACTTCAACTGTGACATGCACGAGGCTCCCCACGGGAGAGCTCCCGCCGTGGCGACCGGGGTAAAGCGGGTCTTTCCGGACAGGACGGTCTTTACCTACCAGGGCGACGGCGACCTCGCCTCCATCGGAACCGCCGAAATCGTCCACGCCGCCCATCGGGGTGAGAAGATCACGGTTATATTTGTCAACAACGCGATCTACGGTATGACCGGCGGACAGATGGCCCCGACTACCCTTATCGGGCAGCGGACCACTACCTCTCCCTACGGAAGAAACGCCGCGGAGACCGGCAACCCTCTGCGCATGGCGGAGATGCTCGCAACAATCGACGGTGCCGTCTTCGTCGAGCGAACCTCGGTCCACAGCGCCGCCAACGTAAAAAAGACAAAGAAGGCGATCCGTCGCGCCTTCGAGACCCAGGAGAGAGGACTCGGATTCTCGATTGTCGAGGTTCTTTCGACCTGTCCGACGAACTGGGGCATGACGCCGGTGGACTCCCTCGGATGGTTGCAGGAGAACCTGATTCCTTACTTCCCCCTCGGAAACCTCCGAACCCCGGAAGGAGTGTAGGGATGAGTATTTCAAGGATTGTCTGTGCCGGTTTCGGTGGTCAGGGTGTGATGTCCATGGGTCGGCTTATCGCCTACACCGGTATGCTTCGGGGCAAAGAGGTCTCCTGGCTACCCTCCTACGGACCGGAGATGCGGGGAGGCACGGCAAACTGTCACGTCCTTGTCTCCGATGAGCCGATCGGCTCGCCGATCATCCACGCCGACGCGACCGCGGCGATCGTGATGAACCTGCCGTCCCTGCGCAAGTTCGAAGGTGAGCTCCTGAGCGAGGGCCTCCTGGTGGTCAACTCCTCCCTGATCGAGGAGCGCCCCGGGCGGCAGGATATAACGGTGCTCGAGGTCCCCGCAAACGAGATCGCCGGCGCCCTCGGGATCGACAAGGCGGCTAACATGGTGATGCTCGGCGCATTTCTCGGTGCAACCGCGCTGTTCAGCCTCGAGGCGACGGTGGAGGCGTTGGAAAAGGTCTTTGCCCCGAGCAAGGCGAAGTTCCTCCCGAAAAACGAAGAGGCGCTTACCGAGGGGTGGAAACTCGGTCGGACCCTCCATCCCGCAGGAGCGCGCTAGCCGGATGAGCCTTCCTTCCTTTTCTCAACTCCTGGAGGAGACCAGCCGGGCAACCAAGGTGACCGTCGCCGTCGGGGCGGCGGCGGACCGGGAGGTTCTCGAGGCGGTGAGTTCCTCCGTCCGGGCAGGCTACTGCCGCGCCCGGCTGTTCGGCCCAGGCGGGGAGGTCGAAAGGATCCTCCACGACCTCGACGCCCCGGCTGAGGGGATCGACATTGTCGATGTTCCCGAGCCCCGGAAGGCCGCCGAGCAAGCCGTCCGCGGGGTGAGGCGGAAGGAGGCGCAACTCCTGATGAAGGGTCTTGTGGAGACTTCGGTCATCCTCGAGGCGGTCCTCGATAAGGAGGAGGGGCTTCGGGGATCGGGTCTCCTCAGCCATATCGGGCTGTTTGAAATCGAGGGGTTTCCACGAGTTCTCGCCGTCACCGACTCTGCAATGAATATCGACCCCGATCTCGAGAAGAAGCGGCACATTCTCAAAAACGGGGTCGCCTTTCTCCGGAGCCTCGGGCTTCAGGAGCCGAAAGTCGCTGTGATCTGCGCCAGGGAGACGGTGAGCGAGAAGATGCCGTGCACCCTCGATGCCCGAACGCTTGTGGAGGAGAACCTCGCAGGAGAGATCGAGGGGTGCCTGGTGGCCGGCCCCTACGCCCTCGACAACGCCGTAAGTCGGGAGGCCGCGGCCCTCAAGGGAATCGAGGGAGCTGTGGCGGGGGAGGCTGATCTGCTCGTGATGCCGGATATCGAGGCGGGAAATGTGCTGTACAAGGCGCTCTCCTTTCTGGCGAACAGCCGCGTGGCGGGGCTCGTCGTCGGAGCGGCGGCACCGATAGTCCTGACCAGTCGGGCAGACAGCGCCGAGACCAAACGTAACAGTCTCGCCCTCGCGGCGCGGTGCGTGCAGCCGTGAGCCGCCGCCGCAAGCCCCCGGCGGCGCCTCAGTACTCCTTGCTCAAGTCGACCGCCTCGAGGAGCTCCCCGGTTCTCAGGTAGTGGTCAACTTTGCGAAAAATCTCGGCGATGCTCGCCGCCACAGCCTTTGGGGTGTAGCCCCCGAGGTGGGGTGAGAGGAGAACGTTCTCCAGTTTGTGGATCGGGTAGTCCGAAGGCGCCTGTTTACGCTCCCCCGGGGCGGGATAGTTGTACCAGGTATCGATCGCCGCGCCCCTGAGGACACGTTCCTTCACGGCGGTGTAGAGCGCCTTCTGGTCAGCCACCGCCCCCCGTCCAACGTTGACAAAAAGCGCGCCTTCCATAGCTTTGAACTCCCGGGAACCGAGGAGTCCCCGGGTCTGTTCGGTCAGAGGGAGGGCGTTGATCACGATCTGTGAACCCGCTAAAGCTGCCTCGAGGCTGGAGGTCATCTCGTCATACGGCTCCTGTGCCGCCCCGGGGGTGCGCCTGAACCCGACAACATAGCAGTCAAAGAGTTTGAACATCCGTGCGGTCCACTCCCCGATAGCTCCGGCGCCGAGCACTGCAACCCGCATACCGACGATAGAATCCCAGGATTGGGTCACCGGATCATTAACGGAAAAGCCGTTCCACCGCTCCTCGGCAAGCTCCTGGTGATACGGGACCAGCTTGCCGAAGTAGCCGAGGGTGAGAGCGAGGACCCGCTCAGCCACATATCTCGCGTTGGCGTGGGCGTTGGCGAGCTTTACTCCCTTTTCCCTGAGCAGCTCGAGGGGGAGATGATTGACCCCGGCGAGGGGGATCGCGAGGACCTCGAGTTCCTCGGCAAGGGTGAGAAGCTTCTCACTGATCATGGTTCCCATGATGATCCGGGCGTCCCGAACCGAGGGATCATCCGCGACGGTGACCACCTCGATGGAGAGCTCCGGGTGGTCCGCTGCAAGGTTGTCCATCTCCTTCTTCCAGAGGGAGTTGATCTTTCCGGTGGCGACTGCAAGTTTCACGCGCTTCTCCTGCTGTTCGGGGATCCCCTACTCGAAACGGAAGGGAACAAGATTGATAGTGCTGATAAGGATAAGCAGCCACGACGTCGAAGCCCTCGAAAGCCGATCACGCTTCATATCCCTCCATCATAGATCGCCCATCTTCACAAAGACAAGGGAACTCCTGCCCCCCGCGTCGGTCGGACCGGGGAGTGACCGCGTGAACCGGTGGAGGTCCGCCGAGGGTGGCGGGGGGACGATGGAGTTGCTACACTAAGGAGGAGACAAAAGTGGGGGAGTTTTATGGCTGCGGAATCAGGTCGAGAGGCAAGTCGAATCAGTACCGGGGTCGCCGGGCTCGATGTGATGCTCGGGGGTGGCTTTCTTCCGGGCCGGATCTACCTCGTCGACGGAGACGCGGGGACCGGAAAGACTACCCTCGGGCTGCAGTTTCTCCGGGCAGGAGCGGCGGCGGGTGGACGAGCCCTGCTCATCACGCTGTTGCAGACCCAGTCGGAGCTCGACGCGATCGTCGCTTCCCACGGCTGGCATCTCGACGGTATTGAGGTGCGGGAGCTGCCCGAGGATGTTCGGCAGGCGGTCACCACGGAGCAGACCGTCTTTGAACCCGCGGAGGTTGAGCTCTCAGAGGCGACGGACGCGATCCGCAGGTTGGTTCGGGAGTACAATCCTGACCTGCTGTTTATCGACTCCTTGAGCGAGCTTGCGGCTCTCGTGGATACCGGGTTTCAGCTCAAAAGACAGATTCTCAGGCTCAAGAGCCTTCTCGACACCCTCGAGTGCACAACCCTTCTCTCCGTAGGGCCCTCGGGAGGGCTTGACGCCCGGATGCTCGAGACGCTTGTACACGGGGTGATCCATCTGGACATGCAGGTGCCCCCGTTCGGCCGTGCCCAGCGCCGGCTGCTGGTATCAAAGATGCGAGGGATGCCGTTTCAGGACGGCTATCACGACGCCCTCCTGGTCACCGGGGGGCTGGAAGTATTCGCTCGCATCGAGGCGAAGGAACCGTCCCATCCGGAAGGAAAGGAGATACCCAGCGGCAAACCGGAGATCGACGCTCTCTTGGGAGGGGGGCTCAGGGAGGGCACTACCTGTGTAATGAGCGGCACATCCGGAGCTGGAAAGAGCAGCCTCGCCGCGCTCTACGCCTACTCCGGCGCGAGGCGAGGGGTCAAGTCCGCGTTCTTCTGTTTTGACGAGCGGCCGGAGACTTTCTACCGTCGCGCCGCCGGGCTTGGCATGCCGGTAGAGAATCTCGTCGGTGAGGGTCTTATCGAGATGCATCAGATCAACGCCGGAACGATCTCTTCGGGACAGTTCGCCAACCTTGTTTGCACCTCGGTTGAGCAAAACAACGTCAAGATCGTCGTCATCGACAGTATCAGCGGTTACTTCCAGTCGATGCCGGGACAGCGGGAGCTGACGTTGCACCTCCACGAGTTGCTCGGCTACCTGTCGAGCGTCGGTGTTCTCTCCATACTCGTTATCGCCAACCACGGCATATTCGGGGACATGGAGGCAGATATCGACATCAGTTACCTCGCCGACACGGTCATGGTCCTCAGGCACTTTGAGGTTAACGGGGAGGTTCGGCGCTGCATCGCGGTACTAAAAAAACGGTACGGCTACCACGAACGCACGATTCGGGAGATCATGTTCGACCCTTCGGGTCTGACGGTGGGTCCTCCTCTCGAGGAGTTCTCCGGGATACTCACCGGTGTTCCAAGATACGAGGGAGAGAACCGGCTGCTCTTCGACCCCCCCGCGGGACGCGATGAGGGGGAGAGCAGAGGATCGGGAAGGTAGCATGTCTGAATCAACCTTCAGTCGAGGGCCGGTATCGTGTCCGGGTAAGGAGCTGACAGTCCTGATCCTCGCCCCCTCAGGCAGGGATGCGGCTCTTATCGAAAGCTCTCTGGCTACGAGGCAGATCGACTCCTCAACCGCCACGTCGATTACCGAGCTCCTCGAGCTTCTCACTCCCGAGGTAAGAGTGGGCGCCCTGCTACTGGCAGAGGAGGCGCTCACCGAAAAAGGACTCGCCGGGTTGACCCGTTCCCTCCGGGATCAACCGGCCTGGTCGGATCTGCCGGTGTTGCTCCTCGGCCGTGGCGAGCGGCCCCGGGAGAGTCTCAACGAGCTGCTGGTCCGGCGAAGTTGCGTCTACCTCCGACGCCCGCTGCGCCCGATCTACTTTCTTTCAATGGTCGACTCGGCGATCGAGATGCGGCGGCGACAGTACCAGGTATGCACGCTTATCGAGGAGCTCGATGAGCTTAATAGGCAGCTCAAGATCAGGGCGGGACAGCTGCGGCACCTGTCAAACGAGCTGGCGGAGGCGCAGGAGCGGGAGCGTCGCAGACTCGCAGGCTATGTCCATGACGAGTTGCAGCAGATCCTTGCGGGGGCGAAGTTTCACCTCGACCTCGCAGAAAGAAGGAGTGGGGACAGCGAGCGGCTGGGCAGCTCAATCTCCCTCGTTAAGGATCTTCTTCTCGAGGCGATGGATGCCTCCCGAACCCTTGCTCAGGAGCTGAGCCCGACACCGCTTCGACGCAGCGGCCTGGTGGCTGCGTTGAGGTGGCTCGCCGCACAGATGAAGGAGTACCACGGACTGGAGGTCGCCATCGACCTGGAACCGGAGGCGGAGCCCGACGACCACCATCTGACGACGTTTCTCTTTCGCTCCGCTCAGGAGCTGCTCCAGAACGTCTCAAAGCACTCCGGAGATAACCGGGCGGAACTGGTGTTACGCAGGAGGGAGGGCAATACGATCCTCAGCATCACCGATGAGGGTGCGGGATTCGATCCCTGGATCCTCGAGGGAAGCGAAACCCCTGTAACCTTCGGCATATTCAGTATCCGGGAGCGGGCGGAGTTGCAGGGCGGCCGCATGGAGATTCAAAGCGTTCCAGGGGAGGGTAGCTCGATTTCCGTCATTGTGCCGACCTCCCCCCGGGAGACCGAGGAGGCTGTCGCGATCGAACCTGGCCACCCCTTCCCCTCCTCCCGGGGCAAGGTAGCCCCCGGGGATGAGCAGCTGATCAGAGTGATTGTGGTAGATGATCACGCGGTGCTTCGCAGTGGAATTCGGATGATGCTCAACGACCAGGAGGGGACGACGGTCCTCGGGGAGTACGGCAACGGTCGCGAGGCGGTGGAGGCGGCGGACGAGCTCCAGCCGGATGTTATTCTCATGGATGTGCAGATGCCGGAGATGGACGGGATTGAAGCGACCCGGGTGATAAAACAGCGTCATCCAGACGTTCGGATCATCGCTCTTTCCATGTTCGACGATGAGGATACCTCCCAGCGGATGTACGCCGCCGGGGCCGAGCGCTTTCTGACCAAGTCGGGCCCCGGGACGCTCCTCCTCGACGCGATTTTTACTCCCCCCGGCGAGGTAGCGAGCAGGCAAGGAGGGGGGGATGGATCCAACCAGGCGTAAGAACATAGAAGAGGGACTCCACGTATCCGTTGTTACGAAAGCGGATCAGGGGAGCGGAAACCTGACCGAGGGGATCGTGGAGCGAATCCTCACCAACCGGGCAGATCATCCCCACGGCATCAAGGTGCGCCTCGTCGGCGGGGTGGTCGGACGGGTCAAAGAGATACACGAGTAACCGAGGGAACCAGGAGGCTCCGGTCGACCGCGGCTTGAGCCGCCCTGGCGGTAGCTCCGAGGAACTTTGATTAGTATCAAGAAGCGTGTTGTTTTTTCTGGTCTAACTCCTTGGGATGCCGCAATGTGCCCCGGCAAAGAGGTCTTATCGCCCTGAAATCCTTGCTCCATAACGAGTTACAAGGATTTATCAACACGCTTCTTGATACCCCTGGAACTTTGGTCTCTACTGATCCGTGGATACGGTAATGTCGAGGATGTCCCGATAACTGCCGGCCACGGGAACATCAAAATCGAGGATCTCCACAACGAAGGGCCAGCGCAGGCCCGACAGGCCGCTTCCGAAGATCGTCGTCCCGCCGCCGAGGTCGGCGACCTGTCCGTTTACCCAGAGCTCGTAGTCCACCACCTCCGGCAATCCGACGGCGAAGTTTGTGCCCTGATAGGCGAGGACCCCGCCGTTCTCGCTCTCGATCGCGATTGTGAAGGGAGCGTTTGTCTCAACAAGGAGATCGTAGGCTTGGGTTTCCCCCGGCTCGAGGATGCCGAAGTCCATCGTCTGGTTGGTTGGCCTCCCGAATAGGGGCAGGGTACCGCCTGGATTCACCAGGGCGAGCTCCACAAAGGGGGGGACATTGCCGAGGACGGTGAGGGTTGTGGCTGCGTCGGGATCCGCGGCGTTGTAGCTGTCGGGGTCGTCGATGGAGCCGTAGTAGAGGCGCAGGGAGACGTTGTCCTCGTAAGCCGGATTCGGGTCGAGGAGTTGACCGGCGGCGACAAAGAGGTTAATCGGAACGGTAACGGTACGAAAGTCGAAAAAGCGCGAGGTCGGCTCTACTTCGCCGGTGAACACCTGGGTTGAGGCCGTTGCGTCGCTGATGTCGAGAACGACCCCCCCCTGATCGTTACGCAGTTGGTAGGCGACCAGGTCCGACGGGTCGAGGGGGTTGGAGACGCACCGGTCGAAGGCGCCTCCCGGGCAGTTCGCCTGATTGTCACCGTAGTCGGCGACAACAAAGAACTCCTCCTCCCTCGGGGACCGGTAGGTCACCTGCAACGCCCCGGTCACCGTAAAGTCCTGGCCGGGAATGTAGGCGAAACTGACCTCCGGGGGGATAACGAAATACGCCTCCGGCTCCTGTGCCCCACCTGCAAACAGTGGCGTCCCGAGGACAATTAGTAACAGTAGAGCAACGGTCAGTGCGAATATCCTTGGCCTGCTCATTTCTATTCAACCTCCAGGGTGCCGATGTCGTAGAGTCCTACCGTCTGCTCGGGAACTACAAACCTCCCGCTCCTGCCGTCGGAGGCCTCGAAAACATAGCTTCCCGCCTCAAGACCCGCAGCCTCGAACCTCCCCTCGCGATTCGAGAAAACAAGCTGCGACTGCTGTGAGCCTCCCTCAGGGTAGACCCTTCCTGTAACCAGGGTGACCGGCTCGCCGGTGCCGGGATCTGTGATTATCCCCCGGACAAAAACCACGCCCGCGAGTTCCGGTATGACGATGGTGCCTGTTGCTGAGCCGGTAAGCGCTGCCACCCGCGGGTTGGTGAGCTCGTAACCGAGGGGGAGGGCACCAGGGTCGAGGGAGAGAAAGATCGGTTGGTACGCTTCTCTGCCCCGGACCGCCCGGGCCCCCAGAAAGCCCGGTTCCACCACCAACGGAGGGTTGCCCGCGCCGAGGCTCACCTCGGAGAGCGCTCCCTCCTCAGGGATAGAAACAATCGCGAAACTCTGCTCCGGGAGCACCTCGGTCCAGGCGAAGGTATCCCCGGCAAAGAGTACGCCCGTCTGACCTGCGAGGGTGGCGGTTGTTCCCGAGACGCCTCCCTCCGGCTCGAGGAGCCAGGAGCCGGAGCCGGCGGCGGATCCTCTCCTTCCCCGCACTCGTCCGTTGAGGTCGAAGCGCTCAAAAGGCGTTGTCCGGTCAAACGACTGGGCGGCGGTTGCGCCAAGGGAGTAGTCCATCTCCCGACCCACACCCCCCGCCTGTTCGAGAGCCAGGGTGGTCCGGGGCTCGTCGAGGGCGTGGGTAGCGGTGAAACGCGCCGCCTCCCGGGGTGTGACGCGGATGGAAAAGACGCCGGAGAAACCGCCCCAGGCCGAGGGGTTATCGACATCCGAGGCGTACTGGAGGCGGAGGCCGAAGCGAACATCCTCTATCCTCGGGGAGGTGAGATTCGCGCTGATCTGGTAGTCCCCGTCACCGGAGTCCGGGTCGACCCGGTAGTTCGCCCTGAGGTTTCCAAGGACGGCCCCGGCGATGCGCTGACCGTAGGCGATCCCGAACTGCAGCGGCGGCTCTCCCGTTCCTCCCGGTCGCTCAGGGTCTGCGAGCCGCTCTCCCACCCAACCGGCGGAGAGGCGCAGACTGGGCCGAAACGGTACTGCCTGGAGAAACAGCTCATACCTCGCCTGGGCACCAAAGCCGAATCCCGGCCCCTCCGCCAGGGAGACCGCGGAGCGCAGACCGAAATTGCCGGCAACCGTCGCCGTGTCGCCGCCGAGGGAGAGTTGTCCAGCCTCCGTCGACAACTGGACCCCCGCGCTTCCGGAGAGGGTGCTGGTAAAGCCGTAGCGGTGGAGGCTGCTCAGCCTGAGGGAGGAGAGGCCGAACTCCCCGGAACCCGCCTCCCCGTTCCACAGGAGCGGAGTCGTGCCCAGGGCGTGGGAAAACTCCTGATCACCCCGAGGAAGGAGGGAGCTGTTGAACGGCCGGGAGAGTTGGAGAGGCTCCAAAGGGGTGTCGGGAAAGCGGATCTCTATCTCGCTGATCCCGGCTCCCAGGGGCAGGTCAACTACCTCATAGCTACCCGGGCCGAGGCGCTGCTGGTAGATGACGGTCTCGTTTACTACAACCTCTACCTCCGTCGCCTCGTCGAGGCTGAACTCCGTCAGGGGGTCTCCGGTCAATCCCTGCCGCTCCACCTCCCGCCTCACCTCAACCCCCTGGAGGGGAGCTGAGGACTGGAAGGTCTCGGTTCCCGGCCGGAGGTCCCCTATCGTCAGGCGCAATCGGTTTTCCTGCCATATTCGCCGGAGATAGATGTCCGAGAACTCCATCTCCTGCTCGCCACGCTCGAGAAAGAGATCGAGCTCTCCGGTAATTAACCAGTCGTAGGCGGAAAAGAAGGGCTCCATCTCGAGACTCCCGGCCCAGGTCGTGTCGTCGACCTCGTTGTTCCTCCGGCGGAGGATCGACCCACCGAAGGAGCTGCCACCACTGAACAGCTCCGGCTCCACCGCAGCGATACCCTCGGGGATTTCCCCGCTCCTCCGGTCGGGACGGATCGAAAGCTGACGGGTCCGGCGGTACTCTCCGGGTACGCGCATCCTGAGGTCGAAGGAAGCTCGGTCGTACTCGATTGTGATACCGACTTCTGCGAGGGCGTCGACAGTCGCAGTCTCGCCCTCTCCCCGGGCGGTCTCGACGGCGGACACCCCCTCCTCGTTCAGCAGCTCCTCGAGGGCCGACAGGAGGGAGTCGGAGTCGACCGCCGTGAGGGTTCCTGCAGGGGTAACCAGGGCGGAGACGATACCGTAATCCTCCCGGTCGACAAAGAGCCGGACCGGCTGCTCCTCCGGTTCCGGACTCACCCCAAAGACCTCCTCAAAGAACTCGTCCAGATTCTCTTCTCCCGCCTCTTCGGTGGTCTCCTGGGATTTGAGATGGTGGGGGACCGGAAGGGTGAGAAGCGCGAGACCTAGGAGCAACAGTACCACACCCGGGGGGCTCGGGCGGCGCTCCCTCCGGCGTATCACCTCTACCTCTCGACGGAAACAGAGAGCGGGGTCCCCGGACCGACCAGAGCGTACGGCTCGGGCAGGGGAAGAAGGATGCGACGGCTCCCGCCGGGCAGCACCACCCCGGTGGGCGCGGAGCTTTCCTGTGACGCAACGACGACCCGCTCGAGGGTGGCGCCGTCGTCGAGGGAGACCGCGTAGGTCAGATCACTCAGATCAAGCCTCGAGGTGCCACGGTTTTCGAGGAGAAGCTCCGCGAAAGGTTCCTCGCTCCCCCCCGCCTCGGCATCCTGAAAGACAACGGTAGCCGCGCTCACCCCCGGTTCCGCCTCGCTTTGGGGTGGTCGCACGTAGAGGGAGGCGACGTAGCGCAGGTTCATCCGGATTCGCGCCCGGTTCGCCGGGTCGTCGCGAAAACTCACCGGAACCTGTTCTGCGATTACCCGAAAGGGCTGCTCCACGCTCACCGAGCCCCCCTGCCACTCCACCATCACCGTCCGTCGCTCTCCGGCGGCGATAATAAGCTGGCTCGGATAGGCAACCAGCTCGCTGGTGGGAGAGAGACTCTCCTCCCCATCCAGATCGATCTCCCGACGCATTAGCCCTATCTGTACGGCGATGGGGGCAGCCCCGTCGTTGGAGATCGTGTAGCGCATCCGCGGCTGTTGGGAGGTGAGATCGATCTCCGCTACCATCGGCACAACCGTAAAGGCGTGGAGAGGGGCACAGAGGATGAGCAGCAGGAAGGTGGTGAGGGCGCCTCGGGTCATTGTCTTACCATGAGCAGATCGGCTGGAGATTGCGGGAACCGGCGTATGAGCCGGCTCCCGTCAACAAGTAATGATCTGTCCCGCCCCTCGGATCAGTTCGCCGCCTCAATCGTAAAGGTGAGGACGTCCTCGTACTCTCCCGCGGCTTCGATATCCTCGAGGGTGCTTCCAGCGCCGAAGCCTTCGATGGCGAGGGGCTCCACGGTTACCCCGATGGGGGTCGCGCTGTATACGCCGGGGGCGACGTCACCGGCGACCTCGACGGAGGCTCCACCGGAGGGAAGGTTCACCGGTGAGCCATCCCAGGAGAAGGTGTAGCTCACCTCGTTTTTGAAACCGGTCACATCGCCACCCTGTCGCACGAGGGCTGAACCGTTTTCCGAGGAGACCGAGAGGTTGAAATCTACGTTTGCCACGTAGACAACCGTTGTGTCCGTGCCGGTTACCCCATCCGGGGCGTCGGCGTTAAGGTCGCCGAGGGCGAGGGTGCCGTCGTCCCCGATCCCGCCGAAACCGATCCTTACAATCGAGGGGACCTCGCCGGTAAGGGTCAGGGTTGCCGAGGCGGACTGGGCGGAGAGAAAGGCCGGCGTGAGAACCAGGGCGGCCAAGATGAGGACAAACCAGAGTCGTCGTCGATGGGTCATAAAGATACCTCCACTTTTTTACACAAGGTTTCACAGATCGAGATGCCTACGCGCTGACCTCACATCTTTGAAACCGTTGGTTTTTACATGTTCGGCAGTTGCCGATCTGAAACTTTAGCGGGACCAGAATCCCTTAATTGCTCCTAAGTATAGCGCGCTATACTTGATTAACCAAATACTATATGAAGTTTTCTTACTTCATCCCTTATGAGGAGCGCCGCTTGCTTGGCAACTGGGTGGTCCCTCGGGTCACTCACTCCTTTCCGCTGCGATAATGCGCCCGTCCCCGGGGTCGACGTAGAGGGTTGTATCACGCCCGCCCCGGCGGCCTTCGAAGGTAATCTCCATAAGGAGCCGACCGTAGTCGATCTCATACTCTATGGGCAGGAGAGTAGGAACGCCTCTTGATACCAGACGTTTGTCTGGTATATCTTACTACCTATGGCGTACTCCCAACCCGGGAAAACACGAGAGAGGGTCTATCAGTTCGTTCGTCGCCGTCTGGAAGCAGGGGACCCGCCGACGGTCCGGGAGGTCCAGGAGGCTCTCGGCTTTCGTTCCGCCCAGTCCGCCCAGGAGCATCTGGAGGCGCTGGTGGAGGAGGGGGCGCTTTTGCGCTCCGGTGGGCGGAGATCCCGGGGATTTCGCCTTCCCGAAGGCGACGCCTCCTCCACCTCCCGGGGCACTACGCTTATTCCGCTCCTCGGTCGGGTTCAGGCCGGTGCCATGACAACGGCCGTCGAGAATATCGAAGGGTACCTGCGGGTGGAGGCAGAGGAGCGGGCGGATACGCTTTTCGGCCTCAGGGTACGGGGCGAGAGTATGCGGGATGCCGGGATACTTCCGGGGGATCTGCTTATCGTTCGCAGTCAGTCCTCCGCCCCCGCGGGGTCCATCGTTGTCGCCCTCGCCGGTGAGGAGGCGACGGTAAAGCGGCTCGTGTTTGTGGACGGGCGAGCGCAGCTCCATCCGGAGAATCCCGATTTCGAGCCGATCATTCCCGATTCCGAGGAGTTTCGCATCATCGGCAAGGTGGTGGAAGTGCGACGCAGTCTCGAGGGGCCCTATGGAGGGTGACGCTGTAAGGGGGGGTGCCTCCGGGGTGGCCGGCGCCCCTGTTCTCACCGGCAGGAGCGCCTCACGGCTGCCGGGACTCACCCGCGCCTCACAGCTCGAGCGCGCTACAGCTTTCGGGGAGGGTGAACAGTCGTGTGAGCCCGCGCCCGATCTCCGGGGGAGCATAATTTCAGGCTCTCCGACGGTGGAGATCGTCGGAAACGGTCGACTCACCGCGGCGGCGATGCAGGTCGCCGCTTTCCAGGCTGCGGGAGGCGCCGCGGTCTGGGTTTCCGGCAGGGAGGATACCTTCTTTCCTCCCGATCTCGCCGCCAACGGCGTGGATCTCACCGCCCTGCCGGTAGTCATGGTCCGGGAACGGCGGGAGTGCGTCGAGGCGGTGGACACGCTGATGCGGAGCCGCTTTTTTTCCCTCATCGTGGCGGACTGGCGTGAGGAGTGGCTCCTCGAGGGGGCAATTCAGGCGCGGTTTGTACGTCTGGGACGGCGGCACGGGGTAACGCTGCTCTTTCTCACGGAGGCGCAAAAGAACAGCTCAGTCGCCCTTCTGCCCCTGAGACTTCTGGCCTCCAGGCAACGGCGTGGCATAGGCAGCTACGTTCTCACCCTCGAGGTGGTCAGGGACAAGCTGGGAGTGCGGATACCGCGGCACGAGGAGCCTGCCCGTGGACCGGATGGCCTGCGTTAGCATACCCGCCTTCGAGCTGCAGCTGCTCATAAAGCAGCACCCGGGATGGCAGGATGTTCCGGCGGTGGTAATTACCGAGGCCAAGCCCCTCGGCAGGGTTGTGGCGGCGAACCGCGCGGCACTTCGGGGCGGGGTCCGGCCGGACATGCGCTACGCTCAGGCTCTCTCCCTCCGTCCGGATCTCCAGGCGGCTGTGATCTCCCCAGAGGAGCGCCAGGAGGCACGAGAGACGCTTCGGTCCCTGCTCTATGAGTTTTCTCCCGCCGTGGAGATCGCCCAGTTCAGCCACGCGTCTCTGTTCTGGCTCGACGTTCGCGGCTTTTCCCGGCTCTACAGCTCCTACACCGCCTGGGGGCAGGAGCTCCTCGAGGCGGTCCGCCGGGGAGGGTTTCTCGGCTCCTGTGCCGTCGGTTTCAGCCGGCTCGGCACCTTTGCCGCCGCCCGAAAGCACGGTGAGGTGCGGGTCTTTGAGAGTGCCGAAGAGGAGGAGCGCTCGACCCGGGGCACACCGGTACGAGTGCTCCCTATCGCCCCCTTCGTAAAGGAGCGTCTCGGTCACCTCGGGGTGGAACGGGTGGAGGAGTTCCTCTCTCTTCCCGAGGGAGGGGTAAGAAGCCGCTTTGGCAGGAGCGTCGACGGGATCTACGCGCTTTCCAGCCGGGGGGAGGGTCTGCCTGTCCAGGGAAGGGAGCCGGAGGAACCGAACCGCCTCCGCCGTGTCTGCATACCCGGGGTGCGCACTGTGGCGCCGATTCTCGAGCATCTCGGTGAGCTCCTCGATGAGCTGTGCAGGAGGGCGAAGGCTCAACACCGCCGGGTCCGTTCGATCACCCTCCGACTGAGGGATGAGTCGGGGACGGTGCGGGTGGAGGAGCTCACTCCCGCGGAGCCTACCCTCGATCCGGAACTCCTCGGAAAGCTCTGTGAGCTGCGCCTCTCCCGGGTGAGCCCGCGGGAGCCGGTGGAGGAGATACTGGTTGAGGGCAGCGAAGAGAGCGGCCGGCTCGAGGAGCAGGACCTTTTCCTGCACCCTCCCAACCGGCGTCCCGAGGGGGGGCGTCGGGCTCTCGCCCTCCTGCGGGCTAAGCTCGGAGAGTCCTCGGTCCTCGCCGCGGAGCTTCTGGACGGACACCTTCCCGAGCGCCGGTTTCTCTGGCGCCCCTTCGACTTCGCCGCTGTGAGCCGGAGGAGTGCGGACCCGACGCGGCTTGCGGAGGATGAGGGGAGCGTGTGTCTTGTTCGACGCATCCTTCCGGAGGCGAAACCGCTCGGTCGCCCCCGGGGCGTGGGGAGTCCTCCCGAGGAGGGGCGGGGCAGGGAGAGAGAGGGGCGCGGCGGCCCCTTCATCCTCTCCACCCGGTGGTGGCTCGAGTCGGTGGAGCGGGAGTACCGCTACGTCGAGCTCCCCGACGGTGGTCTCGGCTGGGTCTACCGGGAGGGGAACCGGTGGTTTCTGCAGGGCAGGGTGGAATGACCGGCTACGTCCCTCTCTGGTGTACAAGCAACTACTCGTTTCTCGAGGGTTCTTCTTTTCCCGAGGAGCTTGTGGAGCGGACCGAGGAGCTCAGACTCCCGGCGTTGGCTCTCGTTGACCGTGACGGCGTCTACGGGGTCGTCCGGGCTCACGCCGCCGCGAAGGGCAGGGGGGTTCGCCTCATTATCGGGAGTCTCGTCACCATGGATGACGGCTCCTCGATCATCCTCTACCCCCAGACCCGCTCGGGGTACGCCAATCTCTGCTCCCTCATCTCCCGGGGGCGACTGCGCTCGCCCAAGGGGTTCTCCTCGGTGAGCTGGGGGGAGCTCGAGGAGTTCTCCCGGGATCTGCTCGCCATTCTGCCGACTCAAGGGGATGTCTTTTTCGAGAAGGAACGGCTCGGGGCTATGAGCGCCCTCTTTGCCGATCGTCTCTACATCGGGGTGAGCAGGCACTACGAGGCGGTGGAACTGACCAGGGAGATGGAGCTCAGGCGTCTGGCGGAGGAACACGAGCTGCCCCTGGTGGCTCTTCCCCGGATCCTCTATCACGAGCCGGGGCGACGGAGGCTGCAGGATGTGGTTACCGCCATCGGCAACGGTGTGAGTCTCGAGGAGGCGGGAACGCTGCTTCGTCCCAACGACTCCTTTGCCCTTGCAAGCATCGAGGAGATGGAGCGGCGCTATCGGGATGAGCCGCAGCTTCTCTCGAGGACCCTCGAGATCGCCGAGCGATGCAGCTTCTCCCTCTCCGAGATCGTCTACCGCTACCCCTCCCAGCGGCTGCCGAAGGGCTACACTACCGCTCAGTGGCTCCGGGAGTTGACCTGGCAGGGTGCCGTTGATCGCTACCCCGAAGGAACGCCGCAGGAGGTACAGCGACAGATCCACCGGGAGCTCGAGACGATCGAGAGCCTCGAGTACTGCGGATACTTCCTTACGATGTGGGAGATCGTCGCCTACTGTCGCCGGGAGGGGATTCTCTGTCAGGGGCGGGGTTCGGCGGCGAACTCCGTTGTCTGCTACGTTCTCGGGATAACGGCGGTGGATCCGGTAAGGATGGACCTGCTGTTCGAGCGGTTTATATCGAAGGAGCGGGCGGAGCCGCCGGATATCGATCTGGACATCGAGCACCGGCGGAGGGAGGAGGTGATTCAGCACGTCTACGAGAGCTATGGTCGTTCTCACGCGGCGATGGTGGCAAACGTGGTGCGCTTTCGCTCGAAGTCGGCGGTTCGGGAGGTCGGAAAGGCGCTCTGCCTGCCGGATACGAGCTGCGACAGGGTGGCGCGGCTCCTGCGGCACCACGGCACTGATATCCGGGAGGCGGTCGAGGAGGCGGGGGTCGACCCTGATGAGCCGACCTGGAAACTCCTCATCGAGCTTTCACGGCAGCTCCTCGAGGCTCCCCGCCACCTCTCCATCCACCCCGGGGGGTTTCTCCTCGGAAGCGAGGCGGTTTCCACCATCGTGCCTGTGGAAAACGCGACCATGCCGGATCGCACGGTTATCCAGTGGGACAAGTACGACGTGCAAGAGATGGGCCTTTTCAAGGTGGACCTCCTCGGACTCGGAGCGCTTACCCATCTCGACTACGCCTTTCGCGTTATCAAGGCGCACTTCGGCCGCACCCTCTCCCTCGCCCGGATCCCCGCAGGTGATCAGCGGGTCTACCAGATGATCGGCAACGCCGACACCGTGGGGGTCTTTCAGCTCGAAAGCAGGGCGCAGATGGCGATGCTCCCGCGGATGAGACCGAGGGAGTTTTACGACCTGGTGGTGCAGATCAGTATCGTCCGCCCCGGGCCGATCACCGGGGGGATGGTGCACCCGTACCTGCGGCGACGAAACGGTGAGGAGGAGGTTGAATACCCCCATCCTGCTCTCGAGCCGGTTCTCTCCAAGACCCTCGGAGTACCGCTGTTTCAGGAGCAGGTGATGAAACTGGCGGTTGTCGCCGCCGGTTATACGCCGGGAGAGGCGGATCAGCTGCGGCGTGACATGGCCGCCTGGCGGCGAAGTGGGAGGATTGAGAAGCATCGGGAGAAGCTCATCGAGAGAATGGTTGAGAAGGGGATAGCCGAAGCTTTTGCGCAGCAGGTGTTCGATCAGATCCGGGGTTTTGGAGAGTACGGCTTTCCTGAGAGCCACGCCGCGAGTTTCGCCCTTATCGCCTACGCCACCGCCTGGGTCCGCCGTCACTATCCGGTGGTCTTTACCTGCGCCCTCCTGAACGCCTGGCCCATGGGCTTCTACTCTCCCGGAACCCTGGTAAGCGACCTCCAGCGTCACGGCCACAGGGTGCTCCCGGTGGACCTGCTCTACAGCGACTGGGAGTGCACCCTCGAGCGTCTCGAGGAGGGCTCCCGCCCCCGGGAGAGGACCCCCGACGGCGGTTACGCTCTGCGGATGGGACTTCGCTTTGTCAAGGGGCTCTCGGGGGATAAGGCGGAGCGGATCCTGGAGGCGAGAGAGGAGGCGCGACGGCGGGGAGGGTTCGCCTCTGTTACCGATTTTGTCCGGCGCACCGGCCTCGACGAGGAGTCCCTTGCCTCACTTGCGAGAGCCGGAGCGTTTCGATCCTTCCGGGTGGACCGGCGACAGGCGCTCTGGGAGATCACCGGCACAGCCCGGAGACTCCGGCGCAGGGAGGAGATGGTGGAGATGGAGGAGGGCAGACCGATCTTTCGACAGCTCTCCGCCTTCGATCTGGTCGCCTGGAACTACGAGCGCTCAGCCCACAGCACCGACGCTCACCCCCTCGAGCCCTTTCGAGAGCAGCTGCGCAGACAGAACCTCCCGGACGCCCGGGGCCTCGCCTCCCGAAAAAACGGTTCGAGGGCGTCCTACGCCGGGCTCATTATCTGTCGGCAACGACCGGAAACCGCGGGAGGCACACTGTTTATCACCCTCGAGGATGAGACGGGGTTCGTCAATCTGGTGGTCTGGAAGCAGGTTTTCAAGCGGTTTCGCACCCTCCTTCTCACCGCCACCTTTCTCGGTGTAACCGGCACCCTTCAGTCTCACAACAACGTGGTCCACCTGCTGGTTGAGCAGTGCTGGAATCCGCGCCTCGACCGTTCGCCGGTGGAGACCGGAAGCAGGGATTTTCGCTAAAACGTGCCGAAAGGCTCGAGGACCCGGTCGAGGACGCCGTGGAGGTAGGAGATGGCGACTCCGTAGTTGGTCACCGGCGCTTCGGTCGTCTCCGCCCGGCTCATCCGGGCGAGCATCTGGGACCGTGTTATCATGCACCCCCCGCAGTGTATCAACAGCTCGTAGCCTGAAATATCCTGGGGGAAGGAGCCGCCGCTGTGATCGATCCGGAGCTCCTTGCCGGTGTACTGCCGCAGCCATCGCGGGATCTTGACCCGTCCGATATCGTCGCAGTGGGCGTGGTGACTGCAGCTCTCGGTGATAAGGACCCTGCTTCCGTGCTTCAGCGTATCGATCCTCGAGGCGTTTCGGACGAACAGATCAAGATCCCCTTTGAACCGGGAGAAGAGGATCGAGAAGGTGGTCAGGGGGATCTCCGGCGGAACCGCGCCGGCGGCTTTGAGGACCACCTGGGAGTCTGTTATGGCGAGGTCCGGCGGCCGCTTGAGCTGGTCGAGGAGCCAGGAGACCTCCCGCTCCTTTACCACGATCGTCGCCGCGTCGCCGTCGAGGGCCTCCCGGATCGTCTGGACCTGGGGCAGAATGAGCCTGCCCGCCGGTGCCTCGAGGTCGATGGGAACTATGAGGAGAATCAGCTTGTACGGCTTTATCAGATCCTCGAGGAGGCTCTTCTGTCGGCTCTTCTGCCTCCCGAGCTCCCCGATGATCCTCTCCCGGAGGGCCGGTATGCCCTCTCCGGTTGTCGAGGCGACAATCTGTGGGACTCCGGCGACAGCGGTTATCCGGGGCAGGAGCGCCTCGGCTCGCTCGGGTGACCGGTCTCCGTGAGTGATCACGGGAACCACCCATCGCCCCTCGGCCGCCAGCTTTCCAAGCGCCCGCTCGTCCTCCTCATCAAAGCTCAGGGGCTCGACAACGTAGAGAACCAGGTCGCTTCCGGCGATTGCCTCGTCGCTCTTCGCGACCCTCGCCCTGCCGAGCTCCTCGCTGTCGTCGATACCCGCTGTGTCCACAAAGACCACCGGACCAAAGGGGAGTAGCTCCGAGGAGCGGCGTACCGGGTCGGTTGTCGTTCCGGGGGTGGGGGAGACGATAGCGAGGTTCTCTCCCACCAGGGCGTTGAGGAGGGCCGACTTTCCCGCGTTTCGCTTACCCGCGAGGACTATATGCGGGCGAAGACCCCGGGGGGTACTCTCTCTCTTACCGTTCATCCGATGCCTCCTCAGGGAGATTCCTCCCTCCCACCCCCTCGATCACGGCGCGGAGCTTCTCGCCCCAACCCTCCCGGAGCTCCCGGTAGAGAGCCTCGTCGTACCCGAGGGCGAGGAGGTTTGCCGGGTCAAAGAGCCGTCCGGCGATTTCCTCGTCCAGCGCCCCGGCCCGGACGAGGTACTCCGAGAGGCTCACCCCCGCCTCGAGGGCCGCCACGGATAGTTGCTCGCACTCCCGGTAGCTTGCAACCGGCAGCAGCGCCACCGCCTCCGCCTCGACGGTGGCGGATTTTTCTAAAAGGGTAGGCTTGAGCTTGGCCGTGTATGCGGTAAGGCAGCGGGTTGCCCCGATTGCGAGATGGAGGCTCTCCTGAATCGTGTGGGCGATTGCGGGGAAGAAGGCGTTGAGCTCCAGTTCGGTCATCGCGGCGAGACGGCTCAGATACCCGTCGTTTGCCAGGATACGCTCCGCCGCCTGGATTACCGCCTCCGGTATGACCGGGTTTACCTTGCCCGCCATGATCGAGGAGCCCGGCAGGAGGTCGGGTAGGGCGAGCTCGCCGAACCCGCGGCGCGGCCCGCTAGCGAGGAGCCGAATGTCCGAGGCGATCCGTCTCAGGTTGACGGCGAGGCACTTTGGAGCGTCCATCGCTTCGACAAGCTGGTCCTGGTTGCTCGTCGCCTCCACAAGGTGCTCAGCCCGGCTGATCGGGTGGTCCACCTCCTCCTGGAGAAAGCGCACCACCTTCAGTACGTAGCTCCGGGGTGCTCCGGCGCCGGTTCCGATGGCGGTTCCGCCGAGAGGCACCTCCCGTATCCGCTCCCGCGCCTTGAAACAGCGCCACCGGTCCCGGGAGATCCCGTGGGCCCAGGTGGCGTACTCCCGGCCGAGGCTGGTTGTTACCGCGTCCCTGAGCTCGGTTCTTCCGCTTTTTATGTAGAGGTCGTATTTTTCTTCCCCCCGCTGCAGCTCTCCCTGGAGCTCCTCGCAGGCAAGCTCGAGATCCTCGAGGCGATCGTGCATGAGGATGCGCAGAGCCGTGGGCATCACATCGTTCGTCGACTGGTGGAGGTTTACCTCCCCATGGGGATCGGCGCCGGCGTGCTCGCCGATCCACTCGTTGACCGCCATGTTCGTCGAGGTCCCCGCCCCTCCCTGAAAGGCGTCGATCGGAAAGGCGGAAGCGAGCTCCCGGTCCCCCATCTCGATGAGTCTGCCGGCGGCGTTGCGTATGGCGACCCCCCGCTCCTCGTCGAGATACCCGAGGGTGAGGTTACACCGCGCGGCCGCCCGTTTTACCCGGGCAACGCAGCGCAGCAGGTGAGGATCAACGGTGTAGGGCGATATCGCGTAAAGCTCCCTCGCCCGAGCGGTCTCGCTGTTCATGGAATCCTCTCCCGGGTTCGTTGGTCTATCCTCCCGTAGTGACCAACGGCATCGCCTTGTGCATTGAGGATTTTACCGAAACCCCCTCGAGGGCACCGAGTTTTCCGGTTATCGCACCCATCTCGTCCGGGGTCGCCTTGACGATGAGGGTAATAATCGCGATCTCCCCCTCCTGCAGGTTGGGCATGCCGAGGCGGCCGAGGATCACCGAGGCGTGGGTCGAGAGTATCTGGTTGATCCGCCCCCCGTGCTGCCGTCGGTTTGAGACGATCATCCCGATAAAGCCGTAGCGGCTCTGGTCAGCTGAACTCGTAGACATCGTGGTTCTCCCAAACGTTATAGCTCTTCTCCAACGTCATGTTTTCGGCCTCCAGGCCGAGAAGACGAAGATTCGCCTCGAGCCAGGCGGCAAGCTCTTCACCCGCGGCCCCGGCTCGTGACGCTGCGGGCTCGGCGGTGGGGTAGGAGGCCCCGGCTCGTGACGCTGCGGGCTCGGCGGTCGGGTCGGCGTAGCTGCCGCCGAAGGCGCCTTTGGAGTACGCCTCGAACATCGGGGTCTCCCCGAGGAGAGGAAGGCCGACCATCTCCTCGAGATGCCGGACCCAGGACTCCGCGTTATCTGCCTCCCTCCCCGTCCGGTCGCCATCGGTCTGCGGCGGGTAGAGGCGAAACGCCTGGGAGCGTATCGCCGGCTCCGCGGCGTAGAGGACATCCTGGAAGAAGTCGATCCCGGTGGTCCGCGCCTTCGGTCGGCGGTAGACAAGAAGAGGTTTTGCGGGGTCGACGAACCGAAGCACGACTCCCGCCGCCACCGCCTGCCTCGCCCCTCGAAGCAGATCCTCCCTGCCCTCGGTCTCCCTACCGTGCTCCACCAGCCGGTCGAGAAACAGCACGGCCGCCCCGGTCTGAAAGCCCCGTGCGAGAGCTCTGAACTCAACTTCATTCATGCGGAAAACCTCCTGCTTCCGGCGTGGGGTGCGTCACCCCAACGGTTCAGGGCGACTGGTCTGCCGATCCGGGCGGCCCTCCCCGGGGTGCAGCCGGCACACGCCCGGCTATCCTCGTCGACCCACGGCTTGCCCTCGTAGAGCTGGTACGCCCGGCGTCGATGCCCGGGGGTGACGATCGGCATGAGCACGTTTGCCCCGTAGGAGAGCCCCGCCTCCCTCCCGGTGGGGGAAACCGCCTGAAGGGCGGTGGTGGCGGCGATGTTTATGTCCCGAAGGTAGATTCGGGTAACCGCGATCATCCGGAGGGAGAGCTGGAGTCGCTCCTCCCGGGAGCTCTCCGGGAGTACGCGCAGGGCCGCGAGTTGCTCCGGAGGGAGTCCCGAGGACTCGAGGTAGGGCCCCATACCGATCATGTCGGCGTCAATCTCCCGAAAGAACGCCACATCCCGGGCGAGGTCCGCGGCGCTCTGTCCCGGTATACCAATCATCACACCTGTACCGAGCTGGAATCCTGTCTCTTTGATATCTTTGAGCGCCCGGATCCTGCTCTCGAGTCGCTGCTGCGGGGGGTGGAGTCTCGAGAACAGCTGTTCGTTCGTCGTCTCAACCCGCAGCAGATACCGGTGTGCTCCCGCCTCGTAGAGTCGCCGGTAGACCTCCCGGCTCTGCCGGCCGACGCAGAGGGTGATGCCGAGGCCCTCGGGCAGAAGCGAAGTCCTTGTCTCCCGCTTGATGCGGCGGATCACCCCCTCGAGAAAGCGAATAAAAGGCTCATCCCTCCGTTCTCCTGACTGAAGGGTCATGGAGCCGAAACCCGCCGCGAGGCACTCCTTTGCCGCCTCGATGATCTCCCCTTCCTCGAGGGTAAAGCGCCCCCCGGTATCACGGTGGAGCCGCGCGCTTTTACGAATGCCGCAGTAGTAGCAGTCGCAGCTGCACCGGTTGGAAAACTCCAGAAGCCCCCGGAGGGAGACGTGACGCCCCACCTCCGCCTCCATCACCTCCCGCGCCCGACGTGCCAACGCATCGTCCCCGCCGGGGTAGCCGCCTTCGAGCCAGCGGGAGAGCTCCGTCAAGGTCGGCGTCTCAGACGTAGAGGTCCCGGGCACCTTTGGCGGTCCTCTGGTAGTAGTCGCTGAACTTTTTGTGAAGCTTCGGGGTTCGGCCGTAGGCGCCGGCGAGCTCCGCCTGCATGATCGGTTCGCAGAGCTTCCGGGTATCCTCGCAGGCAAAGTCGTCGAGCCACTCCCGGAAGGTGAGGATCGCGTTGAGTTTGCAGAAATCTCCCTCGCTGCAACTCCGCAAGAGCCTCATGATCCGCTCTCCGGTACGGCCGATCCGGTAGCCGGCGGTGCAGAAGCTGGTGATGTAGCCCATGGAGGCGAGGTCCCGTACCAGTTCGTCAACGCTGCGGCAGTCGCCGAGCATGAACTGCTGTCGCTCCTCCGCCTGCTTGTCGTAGACCGTGCTGTAAGACCCGAGACCGATCCTGGTGGATGCGTCCATCTGGGTGATGCCGCGGCGAACCGCCTCGTTGCGGACCTCCCTGGACTCCCGGGCGGTACAGATCAGCCCGGTGTAGGGAACCGAAAGGCGAAGGACGGTAATCAGCTTGAGGAAATCCTCGTCCCTGACGGCGTACTTGCTCTTTCGCGCTCCCGGGGCGTTGTGGGCCGGCTCGAGGCGGGGAAAGCTGATCGTGTGAGCACCGATACCTCGGGAGGTCGCCTCGAGAGAGCGGACGTGGTAGAGAAGGCCCATCACCTCGAACTTCCAGTCGTAGAGACCGAAGAGGACGCCGAGTCCGACATCATCAACCCCCGCGTCCTGGGCGCGGTGCATCGCGTAGAGCCTCCAGCGGTAGTCCGCCTTGAGACTCTTTCTTCCGTGCACTCTCCGATACGTCTCCCGGTGGTAGGTTTCCTGAAAAACCTGATAGGTCCCCAGACCAACGTTCCGCAGCCGCTCGAGGGAGGCGATATCAAGGGGGGCGCAGTTGACATTAACCCGGCGAATGTTCGCATGCCCCTTGCGGGTCGGTACGCGAACGGAGTAGACGTTGTTGACGCTCTCCTCGAGATAGTCGATGTCGCTCAACGGGTGCTCCCCGTAGACGACGACAAGCCGCTTGTGACCGAAGGTGCCGGCGAGGGCGCGAACCTCCTTTTTGATCTCCTCCTCGGAGAGTCGGACCCGCTCCATCTGTTCGTTCTCGGTTCGGAAGCCGCAGTAGGTGCAGCTGTTTATGCAGTGGTTTGACATGTAGAGGGGCGCAAAGGTGACAATTCTGTTGTCGTACGCCTTGAGCTTGATCTCCAGGCCGGTCTGCCGCATCTCCTCGAGGAGCTGTGGGTCCTCTACCTGCAGGAGGGTAGCGGTCTCCTCCGGGAGCAGTGTCTGCATAGCCCGGGACTTTGCGAGAATATCACGAACCCGCTGGGGCTCGGGGTTCATCGCCTCCCCCAGTTGTCGGTGTATCTTCTCCTCATCGATAAAGTCATCGCCCTGGGCATCGAGATACTTCTCGACCTCTTCGGGCTTAATGATGGAGTTTGCCCAGTCAAGCTCAGCGGCAGAGATCGCCATGGTTTCCTCTCTAGGTTGTTCGTCGGTTGAAGGGTTTCCTTTCCCCTCGGCTCACGGCCTGCTGGGATCAGTAACATCCGAAACCTTGAAATCAGGATGCTCATCTCCGGCGCACCGGAGAGATCCCTCATTCGCAGCTGCTATCAGGTTCCCACGGATTGGAGGGGATGTCAATAATAATGTATCGATTCTTTTCGTCGGAAATGACGCCTCACCGAGGAGACTCCCGTTCCGGCGGGGCCGAGGAGCTAACAGTTGCGGCTCCCCGGACCGAAAAGAGTAGTGATGAGCGAACTACCTAACGAGTACCTCCCCGGCGGGCGAGGGCGAGGCACAAACGGCGAGGCGCCGCGGGGCAGGGCGATCGAGCCTTTTACCGCTGCCCTTCTCACGCTTCTCCTCCTTTTCCTGCCGGGCGCGCTCTGTGCTCAGGAGCAGGAGGGCCGGGAGTTCCGTTTCCGTTTTGTCGAAGGGGAGCGCTACCGGATCCTCGGGGTTAACCGGCAACAGGTCTACCTGAACGGTGAGCTCAGCCACTCGGCGGTAATCGTGAGCCGGGCGGTGGAGGAGATCGGTGCGGTCGATGAGCAGGGGGCGATGATCGTTGCGACCTATCAGCTGACCGAGGAGAACCTCGGCGGCAGCAGCGCCTTCAACCTCGAACATGAGTACACCGCCCGGTTCGAGCGCGGCCTCACCGGAAGCCATCGGGAGATCGAAGAGTCCTACATGCCGGTCTCCCGGGACTATCCGCGACTGCCCGCCGGCGGCGTCGCCCCGGGGGAGAGTTGGTCCGCCCAGGCGCGGGAGGTGCACGACTTCCGTCGCGGCTACGGCATCGAGGAGCCGTACCGATTCTCCATGCCTGTCTTCTACACCTATCGCGGCAGCGAAACCGTCGAGGGGCGAAAGGTTGAGGTAATCGAGGCGCACTACAATATTTTTCATCGCGGTCCGGACTACCCCCGCTCGCCCTTCTACCCTCGAACAATCACCGGCAGCTCCGAACAGGAGCTCCTCTGGGATGATCAGCTCGGCAGGTTTTCGAGGACCGAGGAGGAGTACACCTTTCTCTTTCTTCTCAATACCGGGGACCAGGTTGAGTATCGTGGCCGGGCGACCTACGAGGTGGTCCGGATCCCCTCGGTAGGCAGGCAGGCGCTGCGCCGGGAACTCGAGGAGATCCGGCTCCCCGACACCTCTGAGAGCGTCCGGGTGGAGGAGCGGGACGAGGGGGTTACCATTATCCTGAGCGAGGTCTACTTCGAGGCGGATTCGGCGCGCCTCACCGACGAGGCGCGTTCCACCCTCGCCGAGATCAGCCGGGTCCTCGGGGAGGTAGAGGATAACGAGCTCCTGGTCACCGGCCACACCGCCCTCGCCGGAACCGCCGCTGGTCGCGAGGCGCTCTCGAGGGAGCGGGCGCGGCAGGTGGCGGAGGCTATCGTCGCCGGAGGAAGCCATCGGGAGGGTCAGGTGCTCTATCGCGGAGCAGGGGCGAGGCGCCCGGCGGCGAGTAACGCCACCGAGGCGGGGCGCCGGCTCAACCGGCGAGTGGAGATCACGATCCTCGAGTAGCGCCGGCGCGGGCGGCGAGGCGCGGCCGCCCGAGGCGCGGCCCCCCAAGGCGCGGGCCCGAGGCGCGCTACTCGATCATGGCGTAGAGAAGCTCGATCTCCTTGGGCCACCGCTCAGGGTCGGTTGTCTCGAGAATGAGGGGTATCTCGTCGAGACGGGGATCATTCATGATCGGTCTGAACGCTTCGGTTCCCAGGCAACCATCTCCGATCGGGGCGTGGCGGTCCTTTCGGCTTCCGAGGTCGTACTGGGAGTCGTTGATATGCATGCCTCGCAGGTAGCTGATCCCGACCACCGATTCGAACTGCGCCATCGTCTGATTCCACCCCTCAAGGGTAGAGATGTCGTATCCCGCGGCGTAGGTGTGGCAGGTGTCGAGGCAGACTCCAATGCGCTCCTTGTTGTCAACGAGCTCGATGATCCGGGCGAGGTGCTCGAAGCTGTATCCGACGTTGCTCCCCTGGCCGGCGGTGTTTTCGAGGACCAGTACAACCTTTTCGGTCTCCTTGATTATCCCGTTTATCTCCCCGGCGATCAGCTCCAGGCACTCCTCCTCACTCACCATCTTGACGTGGCTCCCGGGATGGAAGTTGACCAGGCCTATACCGAGCTGAGCGGCCCGTTCCACCTCGTCCGCCAGGGCGTGGGAGGATTTCTTGCGCTTATCCTCCTCGGGACTTCCGATGTTGATGAGGTAACTCGCGTGGGGCAGCACCTGCTCGAGGGGGATGCCGACGGCGCGCATATTCTGTGCGAAGGATTCGATGCTGTCCTCGCTCAGCGGTTTCGCCTTCCACTGCCTCTGGTTCTTGGTGAAAAGCGCGAGAGCCTTTCCTCCGATCTCCCCCTCGTTCAACGGGGCGTTCTCCACGCCTCCCGAGGCACTTACATGAGCTCCGAGATACTTCACCTAAATAGCCCTCGCATGCTCGAGGAGGTACGCCTCTGCCTCGGCGTTCCAGAGACCTCGGTGACGCTCGACTATTTCCGCAAGCCGGGCAAAGAGGGGGTCCTCCTTGCCCTTCTCCTCGAAATCCTCGATCGCCGTGAGCTCCATACTCACGTTCGGGTACATGAGCTTTTTGCCTCCGGGAATCTTGGGCAGGCGCATGGTCGTGTCGGCGACGGCGTCGAGACCGCCCACGTGGGTGATCATGGCGGAGGGGTTTATTGTCTCCTCGGACATGAGCTTGAGGGACTCCTTCATGTCATCGGTGTTTCCTCCGCTGGTGCCGACAAGGTGGTGGGAGGAGTAGTGGACGTCGTAGATGTTGATCTGGGCGGTGAGGTCCGGGTTTGTCGGGCCGGCAAAAAAGTTGAGGCAGCCGTCGTAGCCGAGGATCTGGTCCGCTTGCTCGAACAGAGGGGCGACGGGAGCAAAGACGATCACATCATCAAAACCCTCGCCGTTGGTATAGGACTTCAGATGAGCCACCGGGTCTGAGACGCTCTTCGTGTTTACGTAATGGAGCTCGACGCCGTTTCTCGCCGCCTCCTCCGGGGTGTAGAGCTCACTCGCCCGCCTCAGCCTCGCCTCGTCGATGTCGGTGACCACCAGCAGGGAGGGGCGTCGGTCGGCGTGGATCGCGTAGTCGATTGCCCCGAGGCCCATCGGGCCGACGCCCGCGAGGATTGCCATCTTTCCACCCTCGACGATCCCCATATCGTGGATGTAGCTATCCTTTCGGGTGTGGTACATCGCGTGAAAGGTGCCGACGATGCAGGACATCGGTTCGGCGAGGGAGCCCATGTAGTACGCCTCGCCGGTGTACTCGAGCAGACACCCCTGTTCCATCACCACCCTCGGGATCACAACGTAGGTCGCGTCACCCCCGATGTAGGGGAAGGAGTAGCCCGGTGCGGCCATCCCGTTCATGTAATCAGGGTGGTTAATGGCGGGCTGAATGGAAAAGCGCTGACCCGGCTTGAACTGATCCTTCCACCGGGAGCCGACCTCGACGATCTCGCCACAGAACTCATGGCCGATTATTACGGGATTGGTGGCAATATCCCTGGGAACCCGCTTGTGACGGGTGCCCTGCACCGTCTCCTTGTGGCTCGACATGCAGATGCTGTCGGAGATGATGTGGGCGAGGATTTCCTCATCCCTGATCTCCGGGAGGTCGAACTCCTCGAGGCGCAGATCGTTTTCTCCGTAGAGGCGAACAGCTTTTGTCTTCATGGGCATCAGTATACAGGAAATGGGCGTACTTGGGGAGTGTAATCGATTACAGCGCCGGCTCCCTACCCCGTATCGCTGCGGTGGTCGAGAGCCGGGGCGGGTGGTTGCCGCAAGCGTCTGAGCTTTCTACCTTGGAGAGATGGTACAATTTCCCGAGAACTTTATCTGGGGGACGGCTACCTCGGCGTTCCAGATCGAGGGCGCTCCGGAGGCGGAGGGTAAGGGTCTGTCGATCTGGGACGAGTTTGTCCGAAGGCCCGGGGCAATCTCCGACGGGAGCACTCCCTATCCCGGCCCGGATCACTACCGCCGGTGGCGGGAGGACGTCGACCTCATGGCGAGCCTCGGTGTGAAGGCGTACCGCTTCTCGGTATCATGGCCGAGGGTCCAGCCGCGGGGGCAGGGGCCGGTCAATCGTCGCGGTCTGGACTTTTACAGCCGCCTGGTCGACGCGCTCCTCGAGCGGGGGATCGAACCGTTTCTCACCCTCTACCACTGGGACCTTCCCCTCGGGCTGCAGAAGCGGGGAGGCTGGGAGCGGCGGGAGACGACCGACCGCTTTGCCGAGTACGCGGCGCTTCTCGCCGAACGCCTCGGAGACCGGGTTCGCCGTTGGATAACGATAAATGAGCCGGGCACGGTGACCAACTTCGGATACCTCCGGGGGGTGCACGCGCCGGGCAAGCGCAACCTCGTCGCCGCCGCCCGGGCCGTTCATTTTATGCTCCTCGCCCACGGTAAAGCTGTCCGGGCGATTCGCGCTCAGCGGCCGGAGGCTTTGGTTGGATTGAGCAGCATCGTCTCTCCCGTTGTCCCGGAACGGGAGAAGGACCGCAAGATTGCCGCCTTGATCGACAAAGGGGTAAACAGGCTCTTTCTCGATCCCGTTTTTAAGGGGTCCTACCCCCGGGGTCTCAGGATGGCGATGGCTATGCTCACTCGGGAGACAAGAGAAGAGGACCTCAAGACAATCAGCGAGCCGATCGACTTTCTCGGGGTTAACCATTACGCCCGGACCGTCGTGCGAAAGAGCCGGTTGCCGATAATCGGCTTTACCGTGAGAGCCGCCTCCTACGAGGGGGTTCGATTTACCGACATGAACTGGGAGGTCTTTCCCGAGAGTTTCTACGACATTATCTCCTGGGTCGACCGGGAGTACGGCCCGATTCCCATCTTCGTCACCGAAAACGGCGCGGCCTTTCGGGACGAGGTGCGCTCCAAGGAGATCGACGACAGGGAGCGGATCGAATATCTTCGAAGCTACCTTACCGCCCTCAACAGGGCAATGCGGGAGGGGGTCGACGTCCGGGGCTACTTTGTCTGGAGCCTGCTGGACAATTTCGAATGGTCCGAGGGGCTGTCGAAACGATTCGGCCTCGTTCATATTGACTATGCCACCGGTAGACGCACGGTCAAAGCGAGCGGACGGTGGTACAGCAGGGTCTGTCACGGAGACGGGACGGTCTTTAGCAGTGAACAAGAGGAGCGTGTACTTGGCGAAAACCGTTAGTGTTGTCATACCAGCCTTTAACGAGGAGCAGCTGCTGCCGATACTCCTCGACTCTCTGAAGGCTCAGGAGTTCACCGACTTCGAGGTGATCGTCGCCGACGCAGATTCCGAAGACGAGACTGCGCGGATTGCCGAGGAGGCGGGAGCCCGGGTTGTTCCCGGGGGCATGCCCGCCCGGGGTCGTAACGCGGGAGCAGCGGTGGCCGAGGGGCGGTTTATCATTTTTCTCGACGCGGACGTCCGGGTTCCGCCAAACTTCGTGGGAAGTGTCCACGACGAGATGGAACGGCGCTACGCGGACCTCGCGACCTGTGAGATCCGCCCGATATCGGAGGTGGGACTCGACAAGACCCTCTTCGGCCTCGCCAACACGATCGTCCGCTACACCGCGAAGAGCGAGCCGAGGGCTCCGGGATTCTGCATCTTCTGCACCAAACGGCTGTTCGACCGGGTCGGTGGTTTCGATGAGAGCATCACCCTCGGGGAGGACCACGACTTTCTCAAACGGGCAAGCAACTTCCGCCCGATGATCTGGCTCTACGACACCTATCTCGAGGTTAGTGTCCGGAGACTCGAAAAGGAGGGCCGCCTCGGCTACGCGTTCAAGGCGCTTCAAAGCGACCTCTACCGAAACTTTGTGGGAGAGATACGAAACAACGAGATTGAACATGAGTTCGGCAATTTCGAGCCTGAAAACGGCAGGCGCCGTAGCACCCTCGACAAAGTCGAGAAGCTCATTATGGATAGCGAGAAGCGCATACGGGAGATGAAAAGCGACGACCAGGGGCTGCTCAAACGGATGAGCGAGCAGTTCGAAGAGCTGAGAGACCAGATCAGGCGGCTTTCCGGTCAGTAGTTTTCCAAGATCACCGGATGTGCTATGAGGCTCTATGCGACTTATTCTTCTGGACTATAACGCCCTCGCCCGGGAGGAAGAGGTGGATCTCACCCCGCTGAGGCAGCTTGGTGAGCTCGAGATCCATGAGGTGACCAAACCCCTCGAGAGCTTTGTCCGGGTGCAACGGTGTGACGTGCTTCTCACCGTTGCGGTGCCGGTCTCCCGGATGCTCCTCGACTGGGCACCGAGGATCGCTCAGATCGTCCTTCTCGGGGGGGCACGAAGCCTCGTCGATATGGTGGCGGTCAAGGACCTCGGCGTCATTCTCACAGAGATTCCCCCGGGAGAGGCGCAAACGATGGTGGCACAGGCGGCGGAGGCGATCCGCCGAGGGGCGAGGTCATGAACATGCCCCGCCACGCGAGACTCATCGTGGTCCTCGCGGTAGCCTTCACCTCGGTCTCGGCGATCCTGATCCGACTCTCGGACTCTCACCCCCTGACCCTCGCAAGCTACCGGATGCTCTTTTCCTTTCTTTTCATCGCTCCCTTTTCCCTCGGGAGCCTCAAGGGGATCGGCCGACGGGATCTGCTTCTCGCCGGGGCGAGTGGGCTTTTTCTCGCCCTGCACTTTGCCACCTGGGTCAGCGGTGTACGCCTTACCAGCGTCGCCAGTGCCACGGTTCTCGTGAGCATGCATCCGGTTGTCGTTGTCGCAGGGAGTGCGCTCTTTCTCCGGGAGCCGCTTAAACCGGTTCTGCTGCTCCTGATTCTCTCCGCGGTAGCGGGAACCGTGATCCTCTCGATCGGGGAACTCAACTCCGGGGTCGGGGACCTCCGGGGCAATCTTCTCGCCCTCGCAGGAGCGGTCTCCGTGGGCGGCTACATGCTCATCGGAAGTGCCCTGCGCAAGCGGGTAGGGGCGGGGGCGTACAACACCCTGGTCTACGCCGTTTGCGCGGCCGCGCTGTTTCTCCTCTCCCTCCTCTGGGGCGCGCAGCTCAGGGTGACCAGCGGCCGGGAGTATCTGCTCTTTCTCAGTCTCGCCTTCTTCTGTACCATACTCGGCCATGCACTGTTCAACTGGGCGCTGCGCTACGTCCGGGCGACCTTCGTCTCGACCTCGATCCTCCTGGAGCCTCTCTTTGCAACGATCATGGCGATCTTTGTCCTCGATGAGATCCCCTCCTACCTCACCCTCGTCGGCGGTGTCGTTGTGATCCTCTCCCTCCGGGGCGTCTCCCGGGAGGAACGGAAAGAGCAGTTGGAGGTTTCAGGATGAAGAAGCGATGGATTCTCACCGGTGAGAGGATCTATGTAAACCCGCGAAAGGTGATCGAATCCGGCGCCCTCGTCCTGGGGGGAGAGCGGATTCTCTGGGCCGGGCGATCCTCGGAGCTTCCCGGAACCTATGAGAACCTCCCGAGGCAGGAGGTGTCCCGGGGGGTGGTCTTCCCCGGATTCAACGACAACCATCTCCACTCGGCGGTCTACGGCGACAACGAAACCTACCCGAGTCTCGAGGGACTCGGGGCGCAACAGATCGTGGCTAAGCTGAAAGAGGAGTTCGACGGATGGCCGAAGGGCAAACCGATAATGGCGTTCAGCTGGGATTACACCGACTGCCCGAACCCGCACCGGTCGATCCTCGATGAGGCGTTTGCGAACAATCCGGTGGCGCTGATTCAGTTTTCCGGCCACGGCGCCTGGGTCAACTCGGTGATGCTCGAAGAGCTCGGGATAGACCGGAACACCCCGGACCCCGAAGGTGGGATGATCCTCAGGGATGAACGGGGAGAGCCGACGGGGGTGCTCCGGGACACCGCCATGAACAGGATTCACCAAAAGCGGTTTGTGGAGCTTCACAAAGATAAAAAACGGCTTACCGCCGCCATCGAGCGCGCCCTCGCACACTACCGGGAGCTCGGCATCACCTCGGTACAGGATAACACCTGGCTCCCCCAGACGATCGGCGTCCTGCGAAAGCTGAAGAAGTCCGGACGTCTGACCGCCCGTTTCTCCTGCTGGCCCTACGGGGTGGTTCCCTGGCTCGCCTTTATCACCGACCTCATGCGCTACGACCCGCCCTGGTTCTCCCGAGGCCCCTGGAAGTACTTTCTCGACGGAACCTTCTCCACGAAGACCGCCTGGCTCCTCGAGGCGTATCCCGGGGAGCCGGACAACTTCGGCCGACCGGTGCTCCAGGGAGAGGCTCTCGACAAGGTGCTAATCCGGGCGGCCCGCAAGGGGCGGCAGGCGGCGTTCCACGCGATCGGGGACGGGGCGATTCACGAGCTCCTCGATCGGATCGAGGCGCTCGTCGGCTCCTACCCGGCGCTCCGGGATCTCAGGATCCGCATCGAGCACGCTCAGCTTGTAAGCCCGGAGGATATTCGGCGGATTCGGGAGCTCGGGGTCATTGTTGCCGCCCAGCCCCACGCGATGGGGAATCCCGCAAAGGATGAGCTGATCGTCGGCGCTGATCGTGCCGTCTCAGCCTATCCCCATCGCTCCCTGCTCCGGGAGGGGGTGCCCCTCTCCTTCGGCTCCGACATCCCCGGGGAGCCGACGGTCAACCCGTTCGAGGCGATTCATCACGTTGTCAACCGCCGGGGAGCCGAGGCTCTCTCGGTAGCCGAGGCGCTCTGTGCCTATACCGAGGGGAGTGCGTACGCGCAGTTCATGGAAACCGAGAAGGGAACCCTCGAGCCCGGTCGTCTGGCGGACTTTGTTGTTCTCTCCGAGGACCCTCTGCAGATTCCCAAGGGGAGGATCCGGGAGATCCTCGTCCTCGAAACCTATGTCGGCGGACGTAGTGTCTACCGGAGGTCCGATTGACTTGCCCCTGGGGGTCCACCGTTGTAGGATTGGCGCAAAGGGAAAGGAGATGGTAGTGGACCTCAGCTTTGACGATCCCGCTCTGCCGGAGGCCCTGGTTCTCGCAACGGAGGAGGATCTCAAACGGGCGCCCTTTGGTGTGGTGCGCATGGAGCCGAGTGGACGTGTGACGCTGTACAACGACGCGGAGCAACGGCTCTCGGGTCTCTCGGAGAGGCAGACCCTGGGCAAGAACTTTTTCAGCGATGTTGCTCCCTGCACCAACAACTTCATGGTCGCCGAAAAGTACCGGCGGGAGGAACTCGACGAGGTGCAGGGCTACGTCTTTACCTTCGCCATGGAGCCGAGGGAGGTGACCCTCAGGATGATCAGGCGGGGAGAGCTGCTTTATCTGCTGGTGCAGCTTGTCTAGGCGCAATGGATCGTAATCAGCAACTCCTCTCCTTTCTCTACCAGACCCCGGTCGCGATTGTTGAGCTCGACGCCGAAGGGTCGGTGGGTCTCATGAATCCCCTCGCCGCCCAGTACCTCCTGCCGCTGACCGGGGGTAAGCGCGCCGAAAACCTGATCGAACTCCTCGAGCCCTACCTCCCGGACCTCCCAAGGCGATTCCGGGAGTTTTGTGAGCCCTCGGGAGAGATATTTCGAGCTGAGCGGCTCAAAGTCGGGGAGCGGGACTTCCGGTTCGACCTCCGTCGGGTGAGCGAGGAGATCTATATGGCGCTGCTCACCGATATCACCGAGGAGGTCGAGCGGGAGGCGAGGATCCAGGAGATTGTCGCCCGGGAGGCGGAGGAGCGGGGAAAAAGCGAAATCGCCGCGGGGGTTCTCCACGATATCGGGAACGCCGTGACTGCCCTCGGTACCTCCGTGGCCCGCTCCCTCGGGGAACTGGACTGGCTCGAGCTCTCAACCCTTTCCCGGGTAACCAGCTTTCTCACCCGCCGCCGGGCGGAGCTCGACAAGCTGTTCGGCGAGGGAAAGGGGAGGGCTCTCGCCGAACTGATGGAAGAAATCTTCGGGCAGCTTGAGCTCCGACGGGACGAGCTCGAGGACGCCCTGAACGAGATGGCCGGCACCCTCTCCCACGTCTCCGAGATCCTCACCATCCAGCGGGTCTACACCTCCCCAAGGGCGGACATCCTCGGCCGGAGGGTCGACCTTCGTCGGGTGATCGACGACGCGGTGGAGATGCAGGGCGCGACGCTCGCCTCCCGGGGTATCCGGATCAGCCGACGATACCCGGAGGAGCCGGTGCCGGTGCAGGGGGACCGGACCAAACTCGTCCGGGTCGTGATGAATCTGCTGCGTAACTCCGCGGAAGCCTTTGACCGACGGCACGAGGTTGATCAAAATAGAGAGATAACCATTACGGTTGGATTAAACAGAGAGCGTGCTGAGGCGCTCTTTGTGGATAACGGGCCCGGCTTCGATAAGGTCGACGGCTCCTCCAAGGGGGAGTCCGGAGGAGTTGGCCTCAAGGCGGTTACCGACATGATCGAAGCTCACCACGGGGGACTCGAGCGAGGCAACTCGGAGGAGGGAGGAGCCCTCATACGGTTCTGGTTGCCATCTATCAAGGAGGACGGGCCAGGTGACTGACAGATTGAACACCCGGATACTGGTCATCGATGACGAAGAGGCGATTCGCGCAAGCTTCAAAGAGATCCTCGCTCCCCGCCGTCGGGACCAGGAGCGACTGAGCAGCCTGAGTCGACAGCTCTTTGGGGAGGAGGAGAGCGGGCCCCGGGCGGGGGCGCTCTTTGACTTTGAAGTGGACCTTGCCCCCAGCGGTGAGGCGGGGCTCGAGCAGGTGTTGGCCGGGGAGAGAGCCGAGCGGCCCTACGCCGCGATCTTCGTCGACGTCAGGATGCCGGGCCTCGACGGCCTCGAGACGGTGCAGGAGATCCGCAAGCACGACAGCCGGGCGGAGATCATCTTCATCACCGCCTACAGCGACTACGAGATCGAGGAAATCGTCAGTCGCGCCGGGGCGAACGTCGGGTACCACACCAAACCGTTTGCTCCCGAAGAGATCCGCCAGCTCGCCACCAAGGCGGTGTACGAGTGGAACAAGAATATCAGCCTCGAGCGGCTCATCTCGGTGGTTTCGGAGCTCAGAACCAACGAGCGCGCCCTCGACGTCCTGCTCGTCAATATCCTGCAGCAGGTTGCCATGCTCCTCGGCTCCCACTCCGCGCTCATCGCGGCCCGGAAGGACCACTCCTTCGAACATCTCCTCGGTATGGGGCTACTCGCGGACCAGGAACGGGCCCGGTCGGTCCTCTCCCGACTGCCGAGCATCAGCGACAGCGGTGTCTACCACGACCAGGAGGCGATCTACTACGGCATGGAGCGCTACGGGGTGGTCGCCCTCTTCGAGGGGGGGTCGGGGGTTCTCACAAACCACCGGATCTACATGGCTCGACTCTTTCTCGAGGAGGCGGCTCAGGCGATACAGAACGCGGAGCTGCGGGAGGAGTTGTTGCGTAAAGAGAAGCTCTCCGCCGTTGGTCAGGGTGTGAGCATGGTCGCCCACGACCTGCGCTCCCCCCTGGGAAACATCCTCTCCCTCACGGATCTCCTCGAGGATGAGCTTCCCCGGACCGATCAGAACCGGGAACTGGTGAGCCTTATTCGCAGCTCCGCCAACTCGGCGACCAGTATTATCGCAGACATTCTCGACTTTGCCCGGGGCGGCGGGATCGACCCGAGCGACACCGACACCCGGGAGCTTTCGAAGCTCATCGAGCGGGAGGCTCGCCGCATGGCCGAGGACCAGGGTATAGCTCTCGCCATCGAGGACAACGCCGACGTCCCCCTTCGGGTCGATCTGTCCAAGTTGAGCAGAGCACTGATCAACCTGTTGCGAAACAGCTGCGAAGCGCTCTCCCGGAACGCTCCAAACGGTCCGCCCAGGATAACGGTGCTTATCGAGCGGCAGGACGGGCAGGTTGTCTTCACGATCTCCGACAACGGTCCGGGACTGCCCCAGGAGGTGGTCAGGGACCTCTTTGTCCCCTTTGCCACCGGTGACTCCCAGGAACGCAGAACCGGTCTCGGCCTTGCGATCGTCAAGCACTTTGTCGATCTCCACGAGGGGCAGATCGATTTCAACACCGGTCCGGGGGGTACCACCTTTGTTTTGAGAATACCCGCATGAGCAGATACGACGTCATAGTCATCGGCGGCGGCATCGCAGGGACAGTCTGCGGAAACTATCTTGCCCGGGCGGGCAAGAAGACCCTCCTCCTCGAGCAGAACCATCAGACCGGCGGGAACATGTCGGGGTTCAGTCGGAAAGGGTTTTACTTTGACGGGGGGGACCAGTCTTTTGAGAGCCTCGGCATAGTGTTTCCGATACTCGAGGAGCTCGGGCTCTTTGACCCCCAGGAGTGGGTCAAGGCTGATTTCCGCATGGTTTCCAGAGACTTCGATTTCGTGATCGAGGATCTCGACCAGGTGGAGGACGCCCTGCGCACCGCCTTTCCCCGGGAGCCGGGGATCAAGCCGCTGTTTGGACAGATCAAGGAGGTCTCCCGGTTCCTCGACGCCTTCTATACGCCCTTTGAGTTTCCCCTGCTCAACGACTTCAAACTCCGCCGTGGAGCCTCGCTCCTGCCGTGGCTCGGCAAGCTCAAGCGGTGGAGCACCTTCGACTACCGGAGAAAGGCGTGTTCGGTAATCGAGAACCCCGAGCTTCGACACTGGTTTACCAATATCGGCTACTACCAGATGCCCTTTCTCTTTTTCGCGGGCTTCTGGCATATCTGGGCAAAGGACTACTGGTATCCAAAGGGGGGCATGCAAGGATTTCACAACCGTCTTGCCGCCGCCTTTACCGATGCCGGGGGAGAGCTCAAGTGTAACACCCTTGTAACGGCGATCGACCACCAGGGGGACCGGGCCGTCGCGGTTCGCTGTGCCGGGGGAGAGCTCTACGAGGCGACCGAGATAGTCTACGCCGGGGACTACAAGGAGCTGCTCCGGGGGTTGTTGCGGGAAGACCTCTTTCCGGCGAGGCGCCGGGAGAAGCTTCTGTCGACAAAACTCACCGAGGAGATCGTGAGCGTCTACTTAGGCCTCGACATGAGCAGTGAGGAGCTTGCCGCCCTCTGCGGCGCTCACCATCCCTTCTACTTTCCCAACTACGACGTCATTTTCCCTGATGAGAAGAGTCCCGGGGAGATTCACAGCCGGATGTGGGTAGCCCTCAATCAGTACGGCCTCGCCAACCCCGGCTCTGCCCCGGAGGGTAAAGGGACGCTGGTCCTCCAGACCTACAGCTCCTACGACTGGCAAAACCTCTGGGGTAACGGCTCCGAGGAGTTTCCGAGAAACGACGCGTATCGGGAGATGAAGGAGAAGGTCGCCGGCGAGCTTATCAGTACCGCCGAAAACATTATCCCCGGGCTCCGGCAGAAGGTTGTCTACCAGGAGGTCGGCACACCCCTCTCCCTGCGCCGGTACACCCGAAACAGTAACGGCTCCACCGGCGGATGGTGTTATCGGGAGGATATATCCCCGGTCTTCGCGCCCCCGGGAATGAACCTCTTTCGAACCCCCCTCAGAAATCTCCACGCCGCGGGCCATTACGCGCTCTGGCCCGGGGGCGTGATCTCCGCCGCTCTATCAGGACGGCTTATCGCGAACAGGCTCACCGGAAAGAGGCTCCTCGCCCCGATAAGGGCGGCAACAGGGTGAGACGTAAGGTGCCGGCGGTGGAGATCACCACGCCCCTCGATCTCACCCTCGAGGAGGAGAGCCTCCTGGACATGCACAGTATCCTCAACGTCTGCAACGTGATTCTCTTCGAGCTCATCAATCTCGAGTCCGCCCTCGACGGCGGGGAGGAGCTTCTCGAGGCTCAGGTCGAAGTGGGAGCGGTCGCCCGGAGTCTCGGAAATCCTGAGGCGGCGCACCGGGCGATCGAGAGGATCGATAGTTTCATCGCCTTTTTGGAGGAGGCGCTGGGTAGCGCCGTTGCCCGGGAGCGGGAAAAGGGAGAGTCGGCCGCCGTTGTCGAGAGCAGGGCGAACCTCGAGTCGATATTCGACATCCTCCGGGTCAGGGCGAGGGAGATCGCCGCAAGGTCCTTGGATCCGGACGGGTGGGTTCGCCACGATATCAATCAGCTGCGAAACAACTTTCTCAACCTCTTCCGGGCAATTGAGCAGAACAGCCGCGGAGGCTACCGAATCGTCTACAACCTCGCCCAGCACGAGGAGGGGGACTACTACGTGAACCTCCAGATCAGCAGCGCCGATGGAGAGACGATCCGGATGCCGGCGGTCTTTCAGGATGTGATGCGCGACCTGATCGCCAACGCCCGGAAGTATACCGACCCCGGCGGCAGGATCGAGGCGGCCCTCTATGGAGGCGGGCAGGGGCTTAACTTTGTAGTCGAGGACAGCGGTCGGGGAATGAACCCCGAGGCACTGTCGGACCTCATCGATTTCGGCGTCCGGGGGGAGAATGTCCCCGACAGGCCGACAAGAGGCGGGGGGTTCGGCCTCACAAAGGCGTACTACGTCACCCGCAAGTTTCGGGGCCGCATGTGGATCGCGACTGAGATAGGCTCAGGCAGCCGCATTGAGATCCGCATCCCCTATCCCGAGAGCCCGCTGTGAGGCTCCCAAACGGTCGGGGTGCCGGGCGCGAGGAGTGGCGAGCCGGCCGTTTTATGAGCGCGTTTTCCCAGGTAGCTACTCCCAGGTAGCTACACTGTAACCACTTAGAAGCTCGCTCTTTTGGGCCCAGAAGGACTTGA
>JBKHDM010000003.1:0-61823 GCA_046541355.1 Spirochaetaceae bacterium | reverse complement strand
GCTCGCTCTTTTGGGCCCAGAAGGACTTGAACCTTCGACCCACGGATTATGAGTCCGCTGCTCTAACCAACTGAGCTATGGGCCCTGGTCTGACGATCATGAATAAGTACCAGAGATCGCCGCCGGGGTCAAGGCGGTTTCATAGCCTCGGGGAAACGGCGAGAAGCTGGGTAACCACCGCCGGGCCGAGATGGCCGTTTCCCTCCCGCAGCTCCCGCTCCCGTCGGCGGTTGATTAGCAGATCCCAACCCTTCAGGCTGCCCCGTAGATGTTCGGGACGCACCATCATCCGCGCCTCCGGGGGACCGCCACTGGTATACCCATTCAGCCGTTGATCGGGATGGAACCACTCGGCGAGGAGATAGCCCCCGGGGAGGGTCAGCTCGGCGAGGCTCTGATAGAGGGTCTCCATCATCTCCGGCGGGAGATGGAGGAAGGTTGTAACCACCAGATCGAAGGGCTCATCGCTCTTCCAACTCAGGAAATCCTCCTGGAGAAAGCTAATCTCCACCCCCTCCTGCTCCGCCCGCCGCCGCGCCTTGCCGAGGCCCACCGAGGAGCTGTCCAGGGCGGTAACATCGAATCCGCTCCTCCCGAGGTAGAGGGCGTTTCGCCCCTCACCGGTGGCTACGTCGATCACCCGTGCCCCGGGTTTAAGCCGTTTGGAGGTGAGAAGCTCCTCCACGGTTTCGGCCACAAAGCTGTTGGGCTCCATCCCGTAATGGAGCTTCTCACCGGTGTAGATCCGGTCCCAGAACTGCATCGCACAAACGTAGCCGAGCCGCGCAAAGGGATCAAGGCGGAAGGAAGCGGCTTCTCCCGATTCTCCGCAAATGCAGCTTGACCGGCACGCCGTTCCGGCCTAGGATGCGCTCCTCATGGTAGAGCAGGTGGAATCTCAGAGTTTCGGCCGGGGTCTGCGCTCGGCGCTGCCGATCGCGATCGGCTATGTTCCGGTGGCTGTCGCCTTCGGAATACTCGGAAAGGGAGCGGGGCTGTCCCTGCCGCCGGTGGTGGGGATGTCTCTTCTTGTATTTGCCGGAGCCGCGCAGTTTATGGCGCTCTCACTTCTGGCGTCGGGGGTGGCGGGGGCTCAGATTGTCCTCGCGGTGTTTCTGCTCAACCTTCGCCACCTGTTGTTCAGCGCCAATCTCTCACGAAAACTCGTCACCCTGAGGGGAGCGCTCAAACCGCTTCTCGCCTTTGGTATCACCGACGAGGTCTTTTCCGTCGCCTCCAGCGCGGAGAGATTGAAGCCCTCCTATCTCCTCGGACTCGAGCTCGGGGCGTGGGGAGCGTGGAGCGGCGGCACCCTCATCGGCTACCTCGCCGGAGACCTTCTTCCGCCGACCCTCGCCGCCGCCTTCGCGACGGGCCTCTACGCCCTGTTCGCCTCCCTCGGAGTCTGGCAGATCCGCTCCGGCGGGGTGCGCATCGCCGCGGTGGTTCTGCTCTCCGCCGGGGCTAACGCGGTGCTGCGGCTCCTGTTGGAGGTGCCGGCGGGGTGGGCGTTTCTCCTCGCGATGCTTTTCGCCGCTCTGGCGGGGACGCTCCTCGAGGAGGTATCCGGTGAGTGACCTTGCGCTGCTCATCCTCGCTATGGCCGTGGCGACCTACGGCTCCCGCCTCGCCCCGTTCTACCTTCTTCCTCCTGCGGGCATCCCCGGACGACTTGAGCGGTTTCTCTCCTACGTCCCTCCCGCGGCGATCGGCGCGCTTCTGGTTCCCGACCTCTTCTACGGTCCTCCGGGATACCCCTACGCGGGAGTTCTCGCGGCGAGTACCGCGGCCCTCCTCGCGGTGAGGTCTCAGGCGCTCTGGGTGACCGTCGGGGGAGCGATCCTCGTTACCTTCCTTGCGGTCACCCTCTCATGGGTGTAGGCTTCGGGCAGAGAGAGGAGGCTTGCACGCGTATGGAAGAGCAGGCAGCAGTAGGGCTTATCGGACTCGCCGTTATGGGTCAGAACCTTGTACTCAATATCAACGACCACGGTTACTCCGTAGCCGTCTACAACCGGACCGGCGAGAAAACAGAGGCGTTCATCGAGGGGCCGGCGAGAGGGCGGGAGACAATTCTGCCCGCCTACTCCCTCGAGGAGTTTGTCTCTTTGCTCCAGCGGCCCCGTAAGATCATCCTCATGGTAAAAGCCGGGGAGGTGGTGGACAAGTTTATCGACTCCCTCCTGCCCCACCTCGAATCGGGGGACATCATCATGGACGGGGGCAACTCCCACTATCCGGACTCGACGCGACGAACCGCGGCGTTGGAGGAGAAGGGGATTCTTTTTGTGGGCGGCGGTATCAGCGGCGGAGAGGAGGGCGCCCGTTTCGGCCCGTCGATCATGCCCGGAGGCAATCCCCGGGCGTGGGAGCCGATGAAACCGCTCCTTCAGTCCATCGCCGCCCAGACCAGCGACGGCGAGGCGTGCTGTGACTGGGTTGGACCGGATGGTGCGGGGCACTTCGTCAAGATGGTACACAACGGGATCGAATACGGCGACATGCAGCTGATAAGCGAGGCGTACCATCTCCTGAAAGTCGGCCTCGGGATGGGACAGGCGGAGATGGCGGAGGTGTTTGCCCGGTGGAACAAAACCGAGCTTGATAGCTTCCTCATCGAGATTACCCGGGATATCCTCGCCTACAAGGATGAACAGGGGGAGTATCTCCTCGAAAAGATCCTCGACGCCGCGGGTCAGAAGGGGACGGGCAAGTGGACCGGGATAGACGCCCTCAGCCGGGGTGTACCGGTTACCCTCATCGTCGAGGCTGTCTTTGCCAGGAGTCTGAGCGCCTTCAAGGAGCTCAGAGAGGAGGCGGCAGGGAGGCTCCCCGGGCCTGAGGGTAAGATCGATGCCGAGAGGGAGCGCTTCGTAGAGGATATCCGACACGCCCTTCTCGCCTCCAAGATCGTATCATACGCCCAGGGCTTTATGCTCATGCGCGCCGCCTCGGAGGAGCTCAACTGGGGCATCAACTACGGACGGGTCGCCCTCATGTGGCGGGAGGGATGTATTATCCGCAGCGTCTTTCTCCGGGACATCAAGAACGCCTTTGACGCGGAACCGGACCTGCCGAGTCTGCTCCTCGACAGTTACTTCAGGGGTCTCATCGAGAAAGCCCAGGCTTCCTGGCGTCGGGTGGTCGCCTCAGCCGCCACCGCGGGTATCCCGGTTCCCGCCTTTTCCACCGCCCTCGCCTTCTACGACGGCTACCGTAGCGCCTGGCTGCCGGCAAACATGATCCAGGCGCAGCGGGACTACTTCGGTGCTCACACCTACGAGCGGGTCGACCGGGAACGGGGAGAGTTTTTCCACACCAACTGGACCGGCAGCGGGGGCAACGTCTCCGCCGGATCCTACAACGCGTGAACCGACCCCGGGTCGCGATTATCGACGACCGTTTCGACGCTTACCGAGAGGAGGAAAAGCTCCTCACCGCGGCGGGAGCGGAGTACAGGATCTTCAGCCTCGCCGCCGGGGACCCGCTCCCGGACTGGGTGGAGGAGGCGGACGGAATAGTTGTAAACCTCTATCCCCTCGATCGGCAGCGGATATACTCCCTGAAGCGGTGCCGGGGGATCGCCCGCTACGGTGTTGGATACGATACCGTCGACGCATCCGCCGCCGCGGAGCGAGGGATTACAACGGCAATCGTTCCGGACTATCTCGATGATGAGGTGGCGACCCACGCCGCGGCCCTCCTGCTCTCCTGCGCCCGGGACATCACCTACCGGGACCGGCAGGTACGGGAAGGCAGATGGAACGTCGACGTGGGAAAGCCCCTTCACCGCCTCGCCGGAAGCACCCTCGGGATCATCGGCTACGGCGTGATCGGTGCCAAACTCTGGGAGCGACTTCGCCCCTTCCGGTTCCGGGAGCTGCTGATCTACGACCCGACCCTGAGGGAGGAGGAGGAGAGGGAGTCGGGAGGGCGTAAGGTCCCCCTAAAGACGCTTCTCGCCCGGTCGGACTACGTCTCGCTCCACTGTCCCCTCAATGAGGCTACCTACCAGATGATCGACGCATCCGCCCTCTCCCTGATGAAGCCGACGGCAGCCCTGGTAAACACCGCCAGGGGGGGTATTGTCGACGAGAGCGCCCTTCTCGCGGCTCTCGAGGCGGGGAAGTTGCGGGTTGCGGCGCTCGATGTCTATGAGCGTGAGCCGCTGCCCGAGGAGAGCGGGCTGAAAAGGTGCGAGAGGGTGATTCTGAGCGACCACGCCGCGTACTACAGCGAGGAGTCGCTCTCGACCCTCAAGCGGAGGGCTACGGAGAATATCCTCGATATCCTGGGAGGCAGAAAGCCGAATGTCGCCGTTGCAGGCCCCCTGGCAGATTAGAACCCCCCGGCCGAGGGAGGCGACGCTCTGCTTCGGGCACTTCTACTTGAGGCGGACGAGGACGTTGGGGTAGCCGAGGCGGCGCAGCTCCTCTTTATACCGCTCCACCTCATCGAGGGGGATGCCCTGGATAAGCACCCGGTAGAGCCTCTGGTTAGCGCTGTGCTGGATCACCGGGGCGAGCTCACCCTCCCTGAGGATCTCCGCGACCGCCTCGGCGTTGGCTCTGACGGAGTAGGAGCCGACCTGGATCGACCTGAGCCTCGTGTCCTCCTGGAGGTGCAGCACCTCCAGGCGCACCATACCAACGCCGTCGCTGGTCATCCCTATCGCGTCCGCCGCCGCCCGGGAGAGGTCGATGATCCGGTCGTCGACAAAAGGGCCCCGGTCGTTGATCCGGACCACGACGGAGCGGCCGGTTTCGAGGTAGGTCACCTGGACGATGCTGTTAAACGGGAGGGTTCGGTGGGCGGCGGTGAGCTGGTTGGTGTCGAAGGTCTCCCCGTTGGCGGTGAGCCGCCCCTGGAAGTGGCCACCGTACCAGCTCGCGTAGCCTGTTTCCACGCGCTCCTGCTCCCGGGAAAGCAGAGGATGGAGGCTTGTCAGGAGCAGCAGCAGTGCCGCCACTATGGTCCGCGCATTCATACAGTTACTCTATCGGCGGTTATCCCGGGATTTCTTGATGATTATATCCCCCATCAGTATAGTGGCCGGATGAGCAACATGACCCACTGGGCCGACACGACCGCCGAAAAGGTGATTCGGCAGAAGGGGGAGCGTTCGGTCTACACCTGCGCCTCCGGTATCACTCCAAGTGGCACGGTCCACATAGGCAATTTCAGGGAGATTATCTCGGTCGAACTGATCGTGCGAGCTCTGCGGGAGCGGGGAAAACAGGTGCGTTTCATCTACTCCTGGGACGATTACGACGTCTTCCGGAAGGTCCCGAAAAACGTGCCGAGAGCGCAGGAGTGGGAGCAGTACCTGCGCATGCCGATCACCCTGGTGCCGGACCCGTGGGAGCGTAGCGAGAACTACGCGCGATCCAACGAGGTGGAGCTGGAAAAGCTCCTGCCCGAGGTGGGAATCGAGCCGACCTACATCTATCAGGCCGGCGAGTACCGAAGAGCGCGGTACGCCCGGGGTATCCGAAAGGCGCTGGAACAGCGGGACGTGATCAGGCGGATTCTCGACAAGCACCGAACCGAGCCGCTCCCACCGGACTGGTTTCCCATTTCGGTGTTCAGCAACTTTACCAACCGGGACACGACGACGGTCCTCGCCTGGGACGGAGAGTGGGGGGTAACATACCGGTGCGAGGAGACCGGCAAGCAGGAGAGCGTCGACTTGCGGGAGACCTCGGCGGTAAAGTTGCTGTGGCGCATCGACTGGCCGATGCGATGGGCGGAAGAAGGGGTGGACTTCGAGCCGGCCGGCAAGGACCACCACTCCGAGGGGGGCAGTTTCGACACCGCGAGGGAGATCGTGCGGGAGGTCTACGGAGGCGAGCCGCCGGTTACCTTTCAGTATGACTTTATCCGGATTAAGGGGCGGGGCGGCAAGATCTCCTCCTCCTCCGGGGAGGTGGTGGATCTTGCGGAGGTGCTCTCGGTCTATCAGCCCGAGGTTGTGCGCTATCTCTTTGTGGGGACAAAACCGAACAGCGAGTTTGCCATCTCCTTCGACCTCGATGTTATCAAGATCTACGAGGACTACGACCGAACCGAGCGGGTCTACTTCGGTGTCGAGGAGGTCGGGGAGAAGAAGCGGGAAAAGGAGAGCAGGATCTACGAGCTCTCCCAGGTAGGCGAGGTCCCCGGGGAGCTGCCCCTCCAGTTTGCCTTTCGTCACCTCTGCAATCTTCTGCTCATTCACGCAGGGGAGATCGAGGCTGCCCTCGACGCCTACCCCGGGGGAGCAGAGCTCTCCCCCGAGGCGAGGCAGCGGGGCCGGGTTCGCGCGCGGTGCGCCTGGAACTGGATCACCAACTACGCCCCCGAGGAGTTTCGCTTCACCCTGAGGACGCCGGAGGACCCGCCGGTGGAGATTCCCGGGAGCATGCGTAACCTGGTGGTGGAGCTTCGAGAGCGCCTCGAGTCGGATTTCGAGAGCCTCGATGAGAAGGGGGTGCAGGAGCTCATCTACGCGATCGCCCGGAACAACGGTGTGGAGCCTAAGGAGTTCTTTCCGGTGATCTACGCTATCCTGGTGGGCAAGGAGAAGGGCCCCCGCCTCGGAGGCTTTATCAAGACCATCGGCCGGGAGACGGTTGTCGCCTTGCTGCGTCCCTACTGAGGGCTGAAGGAGGCTCTGTCATGGATGCAACGGAACTCAAGCGCCTCGTCGGTCGCAGCGCGGCGGAGCGCTACGCCCGCAGCGGCATGCGCATCGGCATGGGTACCGGCTCCACCGCCCTCTGGGCGATCCGGCGGATCGGGGAGCTCATGGAGGAGGGCAAGCTTACCGACATCCTCGGGGTGCCCACCAGCACCCAGTCTGAGCTCGAGTGCGAACGCGCCGGCATCCCGATACGGACGATGAACGACCGGCTCATCGATGGATTCCTTGACCTCACCATCGACGGTGCCGACGAGGTTGACCCGGGGAAGGCGCTCACAAAGGGGGGAGGGGGAGCGCTGCTCATCGAGAAGGTCTGCGCCTACAACTCCCGGCAGGTTGTTATCGTCGTTGACGAGGGCAAGCTCGCAGCGCGGCTCGGAGATACCTTTCCCGTCCCCCTCGAGGTGATACCCTCGGCCCGGATTCCAGTGACCCGGAGACTGGAGCGGGAGGGGTTCGAAGTCGTTCTCCGGGAGGCTCAACGAAAGATGGGAGCGGTTATCACCGACAACGGCAATATCCTCCTCGACGTCCGCGTTCCCGTCGCCCGGGACGCCCTTGAACTCGAGGATCTCTTTGGCAGGATACCGGGGATCGTGGAAAACGGCATCTTCTCCCGCCTCGATCCTCTCCTCCTCGTCGGTCGATCCGACGGCGGTATCGAGACGCTCTGAGCTCATGCGCCCTGCAGGTTCCCCCGACCGCGCCCGCGACTGCGCCCCCCAAACCGCGCCCCCGACCGCGCCCCCCGACTACGCCCAAAAAGGCGGCGGCGGCTAGGCGGGCTGATCGCCGGCTCAGGCAAACGGCGCCTGAGGCCTCCCCTTTTTAGACCAGTTCGGAGAGTTCGAGACCGTCTGTGGGAATCGCCTCCCGCCAGTAGGCGACGCTCTCTTCCACCTCTGCCAGCAGCTCCCGGGGGTCGGCGGCGGTGGGGGCGAAGATCTCCAGGGTTAGGTAGATCCTTTCCACCGGAGGCGGCATAGCTGCTGCTCGGTTCCCCTTACGCTCCTCGAAACTCTCGGCGAGAGCTGCCAGGACCTTCTTCGCCTCGATAACTCCCGACTCCTTCTGCCCGGCGGTAAACGGCTTGTGCCCCGATCCTCTGCCGTCTGTCTGCTGCAGGTGGATCACCGGCGACCACGGCCCGAGGGCGCGTAGCCAGTTGTACGGGTCGCAGTCCTCCTGCCGGGCAAACAGATGTCCCGAGGACTCGAGGCTCTCGAGAAACTCCTCGGCGAGGGTCTCAGGGGAGGCATCCCCCCGGGCGAGTTCCCGGAGCTCCGCTTCCGCTGAGAGGCGCCCGAGGTAGGGGAGTCTGCCCACCTCCTTGCGCCGGATCCCCTCGATCCCGCGACAGACCGCCTCCGCCGTGGGCATGAGAAACCGGCTCTGCGGCCCCCCGTGGCCGAGGTCGAGGGTTGTGTAGAGGGGACAGCCCCTGCTGCGCCGGTAGATCTCGGCCAAAAGCTCGGTGGTCTCATCGATCCGCCACGGGGGCTGGTGGGGCGAGTACATCTGCTCCACGCTCGCGGTGGTCAGGTCCGCCACCGCCCCGGCCATCTCTGCAACCAGGGCGAGCTCCCCGGCGAGCTCATCAAGCCGCTGGAGGTAGAGCTCCCGGTTTTCCAGACTCTCCTGGTCGAGGGCGTGGAGAAAAAACCCTACCCCCGCGGAGAAGCGACCTGCCCGTCTCGCGACATCACCGATCCAATGTTCCCGTATTCGACTGCGGACACCCTGGTCCGGATGCATGAGGCCGGTGGTGGCGTAGGTGCCGTGACCGGAGTAGAAGGTGGCGATCCTCAGCCCCGCGGCGTCACACGCCCTCCTTGCTTCCTCCTCCCACCGTTTGAGGTATGTCGGCGTCATCAGCAGCGGGTCGAGCTCGACGTCGGCGCTCGCCTCAACCTGGTTTACCCCGAAACGACGGTAGATCGGGGCCCAGTCCCCCGGACGGACCCATCGCTTGAGGGCGAAGCAGTTGTTCAGGGCGAGGTAGATCTTAGCCAAAAAACTCCTCCAGAAGCTTCTCGTCCCGTCGCCACTTAGGCTTGACCTTTACGCGCAGTTCTATCCTCACCGGATAGTCGAACAGCTCACCGATCTCCTCTTCCGCCTGCTCCCGGATCGCCCGGACCACCCGGCCGCCCTTGCCGACGAGAATTCCCTTCTGACTCTCCCTTTCAACAAAGATCGCGATCCGCGCGAAGAGGGAGGAGGGCTGACCGGTCTCGGGGTTCAAATCCCCCTGCTCGGAGTCCTGCAGGGCGACGTAGAGAGCGTGCGGCAGCTCCTCCCGGGCAAACCCCATCGCCTTCTCCCTGACGATCTCGGTGATCCGGAAGATCGGGTCCTGATCGGTGTAGTACTCCGCGGGGTAAAACGGCTCCCCCTCCGGAAGCAGGTTCACAAGAGCGCTCACCACCTTCTGCGCGGACTCCTGCTCAAAGGCAGTGAGCCGCAGCACCTCGGCGTTCCTCCCCTCGACCTTGCCCCGGACCTCCTCGGCCCGCCGCTTTACGCGCCCCGGGTCGAGGTCCTCCTTGTTCACCGCGACGAGCAACGGCTTTCCCGACTCCAGGGCGAGGTTGAGTATCGCCTCCTCCTCCTCGCCCCCGGAGCGGTAGCCGTCGATGACCAGCAGGATGGCGTCACCGTCCTCCACGCTCTGCCGCACCACGCCCATCATGCGACGGTTGAACTTCTGCTCGGATCGGTGAAATCCCGGGGTGTCGAGAAAGACGATCTGCCCTGAGTCCCGGGAGACAATGCCCCTGACACCGGAGCGGGTGGTCTGGGGGATAGGTGTCACGATGGAGACCTTGTGGCCGCAGACGGTGTTGAGAAATGTGCTTTTTCCACTCGAGGGGCGGCCGACTATGGCGACGAACCCTGATCTATACCCTTGACTTTCCATATGCCACATGTTTTTTTCTATAGTACCGATTCGGAAGCACAATGTTAAACCAAGGGAGCACTACGTGAGTATACGCCTGGAAGAGGAAGATCAGGAGCAGGAGAAGAAGGAGCCACAGAATCCGCCCCTTCTCGACAAGATGCTCAAGACCCGGACCATTCTTATCTCCGGTGAGATCAACAAGGAGCTCGCCGAGCGGGTAGTGCGGCAGCTGATCATACTGGAAACCGAGAGCGACGAACCGATCTACGTTTTTATCGATTCTCCCGGTGGGGACGCGGACGCGGGATATGCGATTTTCGATATGATTCGTTTTGTAAAGCCGGAAGTCTACACCGTCGGCATGGGGCTGGTGGCGAGCGCAGGCTCCCTCATTCTCCTCGCCGCCGAGAAGGACCGCCGGGTGGCGACGCCCAACTCCCATTATTTGATCCACCAGCCCCTCTCGGGGATGCGGGGTGTGGCGACGGAGATCGAGATTCACGCTCGTGAAATCGAGCGAATGAAGGCCCGGATCAACAAACTGATCTCCGAAGAGACGGGTCAGCCGATCGAGAAGGTCGAGAAAGACACCGACCGGGACTTCTGGATGACCGCGGAGGAGGCAAAGGAGTACGGACTGGTCACCAAGATTGTCTGGCGCCGAAGCGACCTCTCCGAAGGGCAGTCGAAATAGCGGTAGCTCCCATAAAAAAGCGCCGCTTCCCTGAAGCGGCCACGGGAGGCGGGGCGACCCTGTCGGTATGTGGAGATTATCTGCCGTCGGGGCCGCCCTTCTTTTTTTTCCACTCCTCCTGCCGGGCTGCGCGATGCCCTCGCAGGGGGACGGAAACCTCGTCATCCTCAACTACAACGTTCAGAACATCTTCGACACCGAGGTCGACGGGAGTGAGTACGAGGATTTCCGGAATGTCTCGGATAAGGTCTTTCATCACCGCCTCGACAACCTCTCTGAGGTGATACGGCGCACCACCCCCGCTCCGGATATCGTGGTCCTCCAGGAGGTGGAGGACGAAGATGTAACCACCGAGCTCCTCGAGACCTACTTGCCCGAGTACGGATACTCCCAGGTGCACTTTTCCGGCCCCGGGGCATCGGCTACCCAGGTCGCGCTGCTCACCCACCTGCCGGTGACCCGGGTTGTGACCCACGCCCCTCCGGTCAAGGAGTACCCGTTGCGAAACGTCCTCGAGGTGGAGGTCGAAAGCAGCGCCGGACCGCTTATTCTCCTTGCCAACCACTGGAAATCCCGGCGCGACGGGGGCGAGGAGCTCAGGCTCGCGACAGCTTCGATGGTAAAACACCGCCTCGAGGTGATCGCCGAACAGAGGCCGGAGGCGCAGCTCATCCTCGTGGGTGACTTCAACAGCGAACCTGCAGCCGCAGGCGGTGGGCAGGGGGAGCCGATCCTCCTCCACCGGGAGAATCCCCGGGGTCTTGCGGTTACAGAACGAATGGGGGAGGCGGGCACGGGGGGGCGACTCTGGCCCCTCTACTCCCCCTGGGGCGTCGCCGAGGAGCCGGGAAGCTACTTTTACGCCGGGCGATGGGAGCGGATCGACGCCTTCTACCTCTCCGGGAGTCTCCTCGAGCCTCCAGGCTTACGGCTCGCGGAGTTTCGTGTTCACCCGTGGGAGGAGTTGCGCCTGGGCGAGGGAAGGCCGATGCGCTGGATCGAGGATCTCGGAACCGGATACTCCGACCACCTGCCCCTAATCCTCGTTCTCCGGGAGGAGTGAGCTCCCCTCAAGGAGCTCCCGAAGACTCTCTGTAACCGTACCCGCCCAGTCTCTGTTTGCCGCGGGACTCGCCGGCGAGGGGTGGAGAATCCGGTGGACCCGGGAGCTTTCCGGGGCTACTCTCGAAAGGCAGCTCTCGGCAAAGCGGCCTACCCCGACCAGATGGTCCGGCTCGAGGAGCTCGATGTACCGCCTCAGATGGGCGTCGCACCGGTGGAAGAGCTCTTGCCGCTCAGCCCCGGGGAGTTTGTCCGGGGTGATGTTCCGTCCGCTTTCGGCCATAAAGACCAGGGGGCAGTAGTTAATCACCGCCGCCTGCCGGAAAAACGCCTCCGGGCTCGGGAAGCGCCGGGCAAAGAAGCCCCAGAGCCGTCGGCCGCTCACCTCGGAGCGGGAGCAGTTGAGCCCCTCGATCCGCCGGCGCGGATGCTCCCTCGCGGGTTTTCCAATCGCCGGGGAGAGCCCGATCCACTCCCGTACCGCCGCTACCTCGCCGAAGGGAACCCCGGTCTGCGCCATCCCCCAGGGGCCGGGGTTCATCCCGAGAAAGATCAGCCGTCTCGGCCCGGTGATCCACCGGTTAACGTACGCCTCCCACCCGGGCCAGGCGTACTCGAAGGTGTTGTACACCCAGGGCGGCGAGAACCGGAGGGAGGCGAGGGCGTGGCAGAGTCTCCTGCTTTCTGCGAGGAGTTGCCGGGCAACCGAGGAGCTCACGATCCCTCCCTCCGGACACTCCCCTCGAGGGCTTCGATGTCCGCTTCGAGCCGTTGGAGCTCGACGGCGGTCTGATTGGCCGCTGCCGCGGCGTTGTTGAGATGTTTCTGGAGCAGATTGAACCGCTGTATCACCGTCCCGACGCTCCGTCCCGCCGCCTGGAGGAGCCTCATCTGCTCCTGGGCACCTCGCTCAACGCTGATCAGCCCCATACCGTAGGTGAGGGTGTGCAGGTAGAGGCCCAAGGCCGCCGGTCCGAGGGGGAGGATCCTCCGGTCCCCGGCAACGAGCTGTCGATGCACGAAAAGCTCGTAGTAGATCCGCTCCGAGGGTATGTACATGAGGGCGAAGTGGGTGGTCCCCTCGCCGGGACGGATGTACTTCTCCGCTATGGTGCTCATATGCTTCTCCACCGCCCGGGCCGCCTTTTTATCCTCCCCCTCTCCTGCGAGGAGGTCGGAGACCGACTCCACCGGAAACTTGGAGTCGATCGGGACGGCGAGCTCTCCGATCCGGATGATCGCGTCGACCCTCCCACCGTCCCGGAAGGGGTACTGGGTCTCATACGCCTGGGGCGGAAGCAGGTCGGCGAGGGCGCGCTCGAGGAGCCGCTCTCCCACAGGTCCACGGCTCCTGGGGACGAGAAAGAGCTGGTTCAACTTCTCCACCGCCTCGGTGATCCGGGCGAGCTCTCCGGTGAGCTCCGGTTTGCGCCGTCCGGCGGCCAGAAACAGGAGCAGCAGGAGAGTGACCAGCAGAAGGGCGAGGAGGGTGAGGAGCAACGGGTCGACAGCCATGGGGCTATCCTATGGAGCGGTCCCGAGGGCGTCAATGTTCTTGCACCCCTCCGGCTGAACCATTTATAACTTAGGCCATGCCTGAGGCAGCAACCCGAGACAGGTACTACAAGAGCCTTGAGGCGCAGTGCGAGCTTCCCGCAGGTTTTTCCGGCGCAACCGCTTCGTTCACCTTTCTCTCCCCTGAGCGGGGCGGGGAGGAGGATTTCCCGATGAATCTCGCCCTCCTTGCCGTGGAGGGGGGTACAGCCGCCTACGCCGGCGTCACAACCACCAACCGCTTCCCAGGCTATCCGGTCATCCTCACCCGGGAGATCCTCGCCTCGGGCGAGCCGGTCGGGGGGATTCTGATCAACAACAAGGTCGCCAACGTCGGCGTCCCCGGAGGGCTCGACGACGCGAGGCGGCTGAGCGCGCTTTTGACCGACGGTTGTGGCGGGGGGCGCTGGTTCTCCCTCTCCACCGGGGTAATCGGCTGGCGACTCCCGATGGAGAGGATCGAGGGGCAGCTCGAAACACTCTACGCACGCAGACACCCCTCGGCGGGGCTCGAGATCGCCGAGGCGATCATGACAACCGACCGCTACCCGAAGCTTCGGCGAAAGCAGCTTCCCGGGGGCTCGATTTTCGGTGTCGCCAAGGGGGCGGGGATGATCGAGCCGAATATGGCTACGATGCTCTCGGTGATTCTCACCGACCTCGCCTTCACCGCCGGGGAGCTCGACCGGATGCTCCGGGAGAGTGTGGAGAAGAGCTTCAACCGGATAGGTGTGGACGGGGAGCAGAGCACCAGTGACGTGGTAATCCTCCTCTCCTCCGGGGCGGCGGGGCGGGGGGAGCCGGTCAGCTTTCAGGAGGCCCTCGACGAGGTCAGCGGGGAGCTCGCCCGGTCGGTTGTGAGAAACGGCGAGGGGACGGCCCACGTGGTCAAGGTGGAGGTCGCCGGGATCGCAGGGTCGCGGGAGGCGCTCTTTCTCGCCCGCCGGGTCTCCAACTCGCCCCTGGTAAAGAGCGCGATCTACGGTAACGATCCCAACGTCGGGCGTATCCTCATGGCTCTCGGGGACGGGCTCAGCGATCTCGGCCTCGACCACTCCTTCGAGCGGCTTCAGGTGGAGATCGACGGAGTCCCGGTGTTTCGAAACGGGCTTTTTACCCTCACCCCGGAGGTCGAAAAACGTCTCGCCGCGAGCCTGAAGGAGAGCAGCATGGACCCGACCCTCACCGGCTACCCGGAGCACGACCGGGAGGTGACCATTTCGGTCGATTTCGGTGCGGGGGGAGCAAAGCAGACGGTCTGGGGCAGTGACCTCTCCTGTGAATACGTGCGGGAAAACGCAGATTATCGAACCTGAGGAGCAATATGGAACATCAGGAACTGGAACAGGGCGAAATTGACATCCAGGTTCGTCGGGCCAGGGATCTCATCAATCGGGTCAAGGACGAAATGGGCAAGCGTATCGTCGCCCAGGATCGGATGATCGAGGGGCTTCTCACCGGCATCCTCGCCGGTGGGCACGTCCTTCTCGAGGGAGTTCCCGGTCTTGCCAAGACCCTGACGGTAAAAACCCTCGCCGAGGTTGTGGACGCAAGCTTTCACCGCATACAGTTTACCCCGGACCTGCTTCCGGCGGATGTGGTGGGTACGATGATCTACCGGCAGGAGACAGGGGAGTTTGTCCCCCGAAAGGGACCGATCTTTTCGAACATCATCCTCGCCGATGAGATAAACCGCGCTCCCGCAAAGGTGCAGTCGGCGATGCTCGAGGCGATGGAGGAGCGGCAGGTAACGATCGGAGACAACACCTATCCCCTCGCGGAGCCGTTTTTTGTCCTGGCAACCCAGAACCCGATCGAGCACGAGGGGACCTATCCGCTCCCGGAGGCGCAGCTCGACCGGTTCATCCTCAAGCTCTTTGTCGATTACCCGAGCCAGACGGAGGAACTCGCGGTTCTGCGCAGGGTAGGGGTGCCCCAGCAGATCCCGGTGCAGCGGGTGCTGTTCAAGGCGGACGTCCGTCGGCTCCGGGAGATCAGCAGCGCCGTGGCGATGGATGAACGGATCGAGGAGTATATCGTCGCCCTCGTCGCGGCGAGCAGGGACGAGTCCCCGGCGTCCCGCGCCTTTTCCCGGTACATCGACTTCGGTGCATCTCCCCGGGCGTCGATCTATCTCTACCGGTGCGCGAAAGTAAAGGCGCTCATTGAGGGTCGAAGCTACGTGATCCCCGAGGACGTCAAGTTCGTCGCTCCCGACGTTTTGCGCCACCGGGTGATACTCTCCTACGAGGCGGAGGCGGAGGAGATGACCAACGACGACGTGGTCAGACTCCTCCTGGCAGCTGTTCCTGTTCCCTGATGAGTTCCACCGACTCCCGCTCCCTCAACCGAAGAATTCGCCGCCTCAAACTGACCTCCTCGAGGCTTGTGGAGGAGCTACTGGCGGGCAACTACCGCAGCGTCTTTAAAGGGCCGGGAATCGAGTTTGACGAGACTCGGGAGTACGTCGAAGGGGATGACGTGCGCCTGATCGACTGGAACGTTACCGGCCGACTGGGAGGCGTGTTTACCAAGACCTTCAGGGAGGAGCGGGAGCTCACCCTCTTTGTGGTCGTTGACTCCTCCGCCTCCCTGCGTTTCGGAAGCGGCGAGACCACAGCCAAGGAGGCCTCGGAGCTGCTGTTCGCCCTGCTCTCCCTGGCGGCCGTACAGAACAACGACAAAGTGGGGGCGCTCTTTTTCAGCGACACTATCGAGCGGTGGATTCCCCCGGTAAAGGGCAAGCGCCACGCTTTCCGGCTGATCCAGGAGATGGTCGACAGAGAGCCTGCCGGTCGCGGCTCCAATCTCCCCCTTGCCCTGAGAACCGTGGGAGAGTCTCTCAAGCGGCGGGGGATCTGCGTTGTGATCTCCGACTTCTTCGTCGACGGTTACCAGCGGGAGATGGCGATTCTGTCAAAGAAGCACGACGTCATAGCGGTTCGTCTCACCGACCCTCTCCTTAAGGAGCTGCCGGACGTAGGTATGGTCACCTTCGAGGACCCCGAGACCGGGGGTACCGCCCGGATACAGACTAGCTCCCGGAGGCTTCGAAGCCACTATGCCGAGTACCGTGCTCAGCAGCGGCAGCAGTGGTTCCGGGACTGTCTGAGGACCGGGGCGAAACCGCTGGAGATCTCCAGCGAGCAGGACGCCGCGGAGGCGATAATTCGCTTTTTCCGGAGGCGGCGACGGCGAGGGTGGGTAGTTCGGCCTCTCCCCGAAAGCGGCTGATTGTGCTGCTCACGCTCTCGGCGCTCCTCGCCCCGGCACCGGTCGCCCTCGTCGGGCAGGAGCGGGTGATCGTCGAGGCGACGGTCTCGGAGAGCGTCGTTCTGCCGAGCCGTTTCTTTGTCGGCGACCTTGTTGAAATCCGGGCGACCCTTCGGGTTCCCTCGGGGGTGAGGGTTGAGCCTCCGGAGGTACTGCCGATTCCCTCCTGGGGGGAGATTCTTGCTATCGAGGTCGCCGGCGAGGGAGTCGAGCGAAGCGTGAGACTGCAGCTTCGCCCCTTTCAGCCGGGCACCCTGACAATACCGCCCATCCCGCTCGGAGAGGTGCGACTCTCGGGCTTGAGCATCTTCGTCGACTCCGTGGTGGGGGACCAGCAGCTCTCTCTCCAGGAGCCGAGACCTCAGGCGCTGCTGCCGGGAACCCAGGGATTTGTGACGGTGGCCGCCTTAGGTCTGCTGCTTTTGCCGACCATCGGGATACTCCTCTGGCGGGGAGGCCGCCGGCGGGTAAGCCGCCTTATCGAGGGCTACCGGGAGAACCGTCCCTACCGCCGGGCGAGGCGCCGACTCAAGAGTCTGGTGCAGGAACTCAAGGTTATGGAGGCCCGGACGTTCTACATCGAGCTTTCCAACCTCCTGAGGGAGTACATGGCCCAGAGGCTCGACGGAGAGCTTCTCTCCTCCACCACCCGGGAGCTTCCTGATCGCCTCGGCGCGATCGGTCTACCGAGTGAGATCCGAGGGGAGGCGGTGGAGATCTATCGCCAGGCGGACATGGTAAAGTTCGCCGGTGTCCCGAGTTCCCTCGACCGGAGGAACGAGGACCTCGAGCGGGTTTCCACTCTCCTGAGGGAGCTCCACGAATGGAAGGAGGCGCCGGGTGTGGGTGTTTGAGCAACCCGCCTTTCTTCTTTTTCTCGCGCTCCTGCCGCCGGGTATCTGGTTACGCCACTTCTGGAAGGGGAGGGGCGGGCGCATTCCCCTTCCCCTAGCGACCTATCCCGCCGGGGGATACCGCTCTCCCTTCCATCTGAGCAAAGTTTTGAAGACGCTCTCCGCCGCCCTGTTCTGGTCCGCCGCGGCGGTTCTCATCGTCGCCCTCGCCGCACCCGCCCGGGTCACCCGGGAGCGGATATACCTGACCCGGGGCATGGATATCATGGTGGTTCTCGACGAGTCCCCGAGTATGGCGGCGGAGGACTTTCTACCCCTCAACCGTTTCGAGACCGCACAGCGGGTGATCAGCTCCTTCGTCGAGAGTCGGGAGAACGACGCCATCGGTCTTGTCTCCTTTGCCGGGGAGGCGGCTCTCCGGGTGCCCCCGACCCTCGACTACGACCAGCTTCTCGCCGCCCTCGGGGAGCTGCAGATCATGGACCTCGGAGACGGCACCGCGATCGGTATGGGCCTCGCCGTCGCGGCTCTTCATCTCTCCCAGTCCCAGGCGTCGGAGAAAGTGATCATTCTCGTGACCGACGGGGTCAACAACAAAGGTGACGTTCGTCCACAGACGGCGGCCCAGGTCGCCGGAGAGCTCGGAATCAGGATCTACGCCATCGGGATCGGTACGGACGAGGAGGTTCCGGTGGAGTTTACCAACCCCGAAACCGGGGAGACCTTTCGGGGTAGCGTACGGGGAGGCTACGATCCGCAGTCGCTCCGTGACATCGGCGAGATCTCCGGGGGCAGCTACTTCGGTGCCGGCACTCCCGGCACCCTGGAAAACGTCTTTCGCGCCATTGACTCCACCGAGCGGGTGGAAAACCGCGTTCGCACCCGGGTTGTATCCGAGCCATTTCACCGGGAGCTCATCTTTCTCGGACTCGCGATGATCGCGACGCACCTGATCTTCCGGGTGGTTCTGCTTCGGGAGGTGCTGTGAGTCTCCTCTATCCCGAAACCCTCTGGTATCTCCTCGGCCTTCTTCCGCTTTTTACCCTCCTCCTCCTCGGTTATCGACGCAGCCGCCGGAGGCTGGAGCTTCTCACCGGACAGTGGCGGGCGGGGAGTGTTTACAACGTTCTGCTGGTCAAGAGCTTTTTCAGCGTACTGTTGCTTATGCTCTTTTTCGTCTTCGGCCTCCTGGCCGCTTCTGGTGTAACCTGGGGACGGAGGACCGTGGAGGATGACCGCAGCGGGGTCGATCTCGTCTTTGTTCTCGACACCTCCCGGAGCATGTTGGCGGATGATCTGGAGCCCTCCCGCCTCGCCCGCAGCCGCGACGCGGTGCGCGCCGCCCTGCGGGAGTTGGATTTCAGCCGGTTCTCCCTGGTTGTCTTTCGCGGAGAGGCGGTCACGGCGATTCCGATGACCGAGGACACCGTCTCGATCGATAACTTCCTTGCGGGGGTCTCGGTGCAGGTAATGACCTCTCCCGGGAGTGATCCCGCCGCGGGACTCACCGAGGCGCTCGACGCCTTTCCGCCGGGGACCAACCGGCACCGCCTCATCCTCCTGCTCAGTGACGGCGAGAGTGTCGGGGGCGGTGACCTCGAGGAGGCGGTCGCCCGGGCGGCCCGGGAGGATATACCGGTGTTTACCGTAGCCGCCGGAACCGGAGAGGGTACGAGAATTCCTCTGGGAGACTCGACGTTTCTCACCGACGAGGCTGGTAATCCGGTTCTCTCGAGAGTCGACGTCTCCGCCCTCGAGGGGATCGCAGAGGAAACCGGGGGCGCCTTTATCTCCCTCGAGGAGGCTGGGGCGATTTCGGAGATTCTCTCCTCTCTCGAGGAGCACTACCGTTCGGTTTCCGCCGACGGACTGCGGACGGTTTCCGTCGAGCGCTACCAGACATTTCTCTCCCTGGCCCTGCTTTTTCTGCTGCTCTACGTCATACTGGGGGCGTTGCGATGGAGGAGCCTCTTTTGAGAAATCGAGCTACCAAACTGCGCCTCCCGGTGACAGCCGCGGTCATCCTGTCGGGACTCCTGCTTACCGGGTGTGCTCCCCTCGAGGGGCACCTCTCTATTCTCCGGGGAAACTACTACTTCAGCCGGGGAGAGTATCAGTCCTCCATTGTAGAGTACCTCACCCACCTCGAGGACCCGGAGATGGAGGCGTATGTCTCCTACAACCTCGGAAACGTCTACCAGGCCCTCGGCGAGGGGAGCGCCGCCCTGCGAATGTGGTCCGCCTCGGAGGAAGGAGAGGACGATACATTGCGCTATCGGGTCCGCTTTAACCGGGGGGTCTTCCATTTCGAGCGGGGTGAGTACGAGGCTGCCCTCGAGTCATTCAGGGAGGCGCTGAAACTGAACAACAGCAGCTTCCCGGCAAAGATCAATCTCGAGCTGACCCTCCTGCGGCTCAACGCGGAGGAGCAGCTCACACCCCAGGCAGGGGGCGCCGGCGAGGCGAGGGGCGAAGAAATTGGTCGGGAGGCCCTGCGGGTCCTCGAGTTTGTACGAAGAAAGGAACAGCAACGGTGGGAAGCGAACAGCCGGGAGGAATCATCAGAGTCGTTTCAGCGGGACTGGTAATCCTCCTCCTCCTCGGAGGGGCAGGTAGTCTCAAGGCGCAGGAGTCTCCCTCCCTCGAGTTGGAGCTCTCCGACGACCTGCTGCGGCGGGGAGAGCGGATCACCCTGGAGCTCTTTGTCCCCGGCCTCGACCCCGATGAGCTGGAGCTTCTTGTTCCTGCCCTCCCGGACCGTCTCACGCTCATTGGAGAGCCCCTGCTCAGCGAGTCCCGCCGACTGGTGAATAACTCGGTCCGCTCGGGCACACTGATCATCCTGCAGCTCGAGGCGGGAGGAGCGGGGCGTGTGAGGCTCCCCGCCCTCCGGGTAGAGGGCGCCGGTGGGGAGGTCTACCTCACCGAGGAGCGGCTCATCGAGATTTCCACGGATGGAACCCGGGAGGGTGTTCCCTTCGACCTTACCTGGCGGATCGATGAGAGCTCCCTGCTCCTCGGAGAGACCGTACCGGTCTATCTGGAGATGCAGAATCTCCTTGATCTGCGCTATCCGGACTCAATCTTTGTCGATGCCCCGGCGACGGGGCTTTTCGAGGAGGTCCGGGGGCTCGGGTCGGTGCGCTCCTCTCGGGTCGGGGAGGCCACCCTCTACGATGTGCCGGTGGCGGTGTTTCTCCTGACCCCCACGGAGGAGGGAACCCTCTCCCTTCCCGCCGCCGAGGTCAGTCTCGAGGGAGTCGAGCGCGCCTCGCAGACCCTGCGCCTTCCGGTTACGCCGCCGCCGCAGTCGCCGGACTCCGGAGGGGTGGGCAGCTTTGAGTTCTCATGGAATGTCTCGGAGGAGCCGGGAACCGTGATCGAAACCCTCACGGTGACCCTGACGGTGAGGGGTAACGGTAACCTCCCCCTCCTCTCCTTTCCCGACCTCACCCTCGAGGGACTCATCGAGCTTGACCGGAGTGAGGAGACCCGGCAGGTGCCGACCGAAACAGGCTACGAGGGAGAACGGCGGGTCACGGTGCGTCTCTCCCCAGGGGAGGGAGATGCCGCAGGTCTGACCATCGGCGAGTTCGACTACTTCGATCCTGACAGTCGCCGGCTTGTGGAACTTCCCGGGGAAAGCTTCAGCTTTGCCCTGCCCGGTGGCGGGGAGGCGGAACCGGAGAGTGGGGCAAGAGAGCTCTCCCTCATTCCCGCGATTGAGCTTGTCAGTGAGTCTCTCGAGTTCAACTACCGGGACCAGGGCAACTACCTCCTGTTTCTCATCGGGCCGGGGATACTCCTGGTGGTGGCAGTTGCCTCGGTTCTCCAGAGTCGCCGGGGCGCCGCGGGGGCGGGAGCGCTTCTTGTTGTTCTGCTGCTCGCAAGCGCGGGAGTACTCCGGGGTGATGACAGCCAGATTCTGCGCCGCGCCGAGAGGGCGGAGGAGCTTTTTGGCGAAGGAGCGTACCGGGAAGCCGCGGATCTCTACCGGGAGCTCGCCGAGGAGGGGTTGCGCTCCGGGAGCCTCTACTACAACCTCGGGGTGAGCGCCTACTACGCCGGATCGGTAAGTGAGACGGTCTACGGCCTGAGGGAGGCTGTCCGTCGGGTGCCGGGCCGGGGGGAATATCGGGAGCTGCTCATGGAGGTGGAGGAGGAACGTGGCCTCTCCTCTCAAGCGGAACTTCCACGCTTCGTTGATCCCGAGGCGGCGCTTATTGCCCTGCTTGTCTTTTTCAACTTCGGCCTGCCTCTGGTGGTTCTGGTCCCGGTGGCGGCCAAGGGGCAGCGGGTGATCGCCGTCTCCCTCTTTGCGATACTCCTCCTCCTCGGTTCCCTCACCTTTCTCCAGGCGGTGCGGATCTACGAGGCAGGCAGGGGCGTGGTTCGAGTCGAGGAGGCTCACCTCAGGCGGATCCCCGAGCCCGACGCGGATACCTGGCTCTCCCTCTCCGAGGGGACGGCGGTCCATCTCGACTTGCGGCACCAGGAGTTCATCCTCGTCCGCACCGGCCTCGGGGTACAGGGGTGGCTTTCCGCGGATCAGCTCATCGAAGCGGGGATGGAGGATTAGGGTGCAGGAGTTCGAAGAGATCCTCCGGCAATGGGAGAGGGGACGAAAGCGACGGGAGGAGGAGAGGGAAACCCGCATGAAGGAGGCCCTCGACCGGTACCCTCCCCCGGGAGAGGAGGGCAGGGGAGCTTCCGGTGCGTCGGAAAAACCGAGGATCGCCGGAAGGAGACTCCCGATCTGCGAGACTATCGATCTCCACGGTCTTCGGGTGGAGGAGGCGTTACCCTCTCTGGAGGAGGCGATCCGGAGAAACAGCGTCCCCGGACAGCGCCGGAGAATCCTCGTCATCCACGGAAAAGGGCTGCACTCCTCGACCGGGGGCAAACTGCGCTCCCTGGTCAGATCGTTTCTTCGGGATCATCCTCTTGTGGGGGAAACCGGAATACCTCCCGCAAAGGAGGGGGGAGACGGGGCAGTCTGGGCTATCTGCCGTCACCGCTCCCGATAGATGATGCGTCCACGGCTGAGGTCGTAGGGCGAGAGGGCCACCTTCACTTTGTCCCCGGGAACAATTCTGATGTAGTGCTTTCTCATCTTGCCGGATAGGTGGGTGAGAATAGTGTGTCCATTTTTTAGCTCCACCCGAAACATGGTGTTCGGTAGAGACTCCTTTACAATGCCTTCGACTTCGATGGCTTCCTCTTTCGCCACGGCTCCTCCTGTCTGTTGAGTTCGATAAGACTATACGGGCTTTCTCGGGGCGCGTCAATTAGAGTGGACCCAGGATAGATACTTGACATTTCTCGCGCTATCGGTAGTGTTAGCTCGTTTTTTCCGAAGTATAACGCCTTTGAAGGAAGGAAGAGATGGATAGCGATTTCGTCGATAAGATGAAAAAGCGGCTCGAAGAAATGAAAGCCGAGATTCTCGAGAAATTGATGCAGGAGGATGCGGAGTTCCGGGAAATCGTCGGCACCGGGGATACAAAAGACCTCGTTGACGTGGCAAGCTCGGACATTGACAAGAAGATCCTCAGCAGCCTCGGCGGCCAGGAGATGAAACGACTGCGGCTCATCGAGGCCGCCCTGGCGCGTATTGAAAACGGCGGATACGGTATCTGCCTCAAGAGCGGCAAACCGATTCCCAAGGAGAGACTCGAAGCGATCCCATACGCACTCTATCGGGTCGAGTATCAGAACGAAATCGAGCGAAGAAACCGCTGATCCCGACCACCTGCGATTGTCCGGTACCCGGAAACCTGTAAAGATTGTCAGGCGCCTTCCGATATTTGTAGACGGAGGGTGCTGTCGTGGTTACCCAGACATCACTGCAAAACGTTTCTCTTTCGAGTATCCTTCGTGCGAGGTACGGAAGTGGGCCGGTTTCCCTGCCGATGCGGGGCGGCATGGTCTACGCGCGGTTCAAGCACGTCCAGGGTGTTCCCTCCCGGGGAGAGGGCGGTTTTACTATCTCCCGGCTCCGGGCGCTCGACAACCTGATCGATCGCCTGAGCCGACTCAAAGGCGCGAGAGTCGAGAACAGTAACCTCGAGTCCGAGGCTGTCGACCGCAGGATCGACGAGCTCAGCCGTCAGTTGAACCAGGAGCTCGCCGGCCTCGACCAGGGCGGCTTCTCGAGTGGCTGGAAAACCCTCGCCACCGGCGCCCTTGTGGACCTGCTCGCCTGATCTACCTCAGATCGTCGCTCCCTCGCTGGTAAAGGGGTTGTTCATCACCTCACGCTCAATCGTAGAAACCGGCCCATGTCCCGGAAAGAGCCTGGTCTCCTCGGGGAGGGTAAAGAGTCGCTCCTTCACGGTACGCTTGAGAAGCTCCTCATCACCCAAAGGAACGTCTGAGCGACCGATGGAGTGAAAGAAGAGGGTGTCGCCACTGAACAACGCCTGCCGCGGCTCACTGTAAAAGGAGACGCTCCCCCGGGTGTGTCCGGGAGTGTGCATCACGGTGATATCGGTGTCGAGGATCGTGTCTCCCTCATCAAAGAAAAAGTCCGCCTCGGGAAGCGGGTTGAGAAGCTCCTCATACGCCGCCATCCCGCGTTCTCCGAAGAACTCGAAGGTGTTCCTGTTTGCCTCGGTCCCGGCGGCTCCGAGAAAGCTCCCATCCCCTTTGTGAATACCGACCAGAATCTCCGAATCCCGCTCGGCGTAGTGGTCGATAATGCCCCGGGTCGCCGCGGTGTGATCCATGTGTCCGTGGGTAAAGACGATTGCCAGGGGCGTCATGTTGATCGCCTCGAGGCGCTGAATGATCTTTTCAACCTCCGCTCCCGGGTCGATGAGCATGCACTCTTTCTTCGAAACCGAGGCGATGTAGGTGTTTGTGTAGAGGTTTCCTACTACTATTCGCTCTATCATGTGGCTTATGAAGAGTAGTATTAAACGTGGAGGTAGGCAAGCAGCATGTCCGGGGTCTCCCTAATTCTGATAACAGCCCTTCTGTTCTACCTGCTGGTCCCTGGTATCGGCGCCTTTGCGATTCGGGGGCGGTGGCGGAGGTTCCGTCGCCGGGTGATCGAGGCGTCCTACATGCCTATCCTGACCTACGCCCGGGTCCGGGCGGGGGAGGGGGGGCAGTTTCGCTTTTTCGGACGTCTCGAGGCGGTTCAGGGAGACCACCGGGTCTGGCTCTCCGACGGTCATCTCTCGGTAGCGCTCGATCTGGAGGGGGTCTCGATCCACGTAATCCCCCGGGTCGAGCCGACCCAGAGCCGTTCCTGGGGCGTAGGCAAGGATGATACGCCCCGGGTTCTCACCTGGGAGTCCCTCGGCTCCCTGCCCGAGGGCACACCCTTCTTTGTCTCCGGGCATCTCGAGCAGGGTGAGGGAGCGCCGACCTTCCGGAACGTGGATCTCGGGAGGCTCTTTGTCATGCTCTACGAGGAGTCGGACCGCAGGCTTCTCGCCCGGTCGATCTGGGTGGGGCGGCAACGAAACGAGTACTGGAATCTCACCACTCCCGTCGCGATGGCCGCGGGGTTTGTGGCGCAGCTGCTGCTTGCCTATCTCTTCTTTCAGGAGAGCGGAGGCAGACTCCTCGGTCTCACCTCGCTTACCCTCGCTCTCCTGCCGGCACTCCCCCTCTTTCCTCCAGGGCTCATAACATTTTTTGCCTATCGCAGGCTCTGGGGACGGGGCCGACTCCTGCGCGCCCGACGGGACCTTCTGCGCCTGCCGAACAGGTTCGATTTCCGTCCCGACCGGGGTAACCGATGGGTCGCGGATCTCCCCTCCGGAGGTCTCTACGTCAAGGAGCTCATCGGTGAGAGCGTGCATCCCGGCGGGAGAGCGATTCGGCGAGGGGTAGAGGAGGAGACCGGTTGGTATCACTTCTATCCAGCCCTCGGGGAGGGGGATTCTCCGGATCCCTGGGCTGAGGATGTCATCGTCTCCGGAGATCCGGACACCCTCGCCCGGAAGGCCGAGGGCAGGGCGAGGAAGCTCGAAACAGGCTCTTTGATCCTCTTTGCGGTCACTATCCTCGTCAACAGCTATCTCGCCTTTCTCTTTCTCAGTTATCTCCTCTGATACCCCCCGTCTGATTTCCCCGAGGCGAGTGAAGAAAAGGGCCGCCTCCCCGGCGGGAAGGCAGCCCCCTCGCAGATCTCCCCGGGGAGTTCCCGGAGCCTCCTAATCCTTTTTGCGGGCGTAATTGACAGTGAGCTTGCGTCCGCGAAACTCTCTGCCGTTTACCGAATCGATCGCGGTCTTTGCCCGTTCCGGCTTGATTTCCATAAAGGAGTAGTTATCGAGAATCTTGATCTGTCCGATGTCCTCGCCGGTAATGCCGTCAACCTCGGTAAACAGGGCGATAAGGTCCCTGGGAAAGACGCGGCGGTTCTTTCCGATGCCGATGAAGACGCTTGTCATCTCGCCCTCGTCGCCGTTGGACGCCTCCGGGGTCGTCCGGCTGCCGTTGTTGCCGGCGGGAGCGCTCTGGGAGCGCGGGCTTCTGCGGCTGTTGTTGCGAGCTGCCTTGGGGGACGTCCCGTTTTGAAGTGCTTTGAGCATGTAGGCGGTAAAGTAGGCGCGCCGCCAGATCGGCACGTTCTTCTTGAAGAACTTCTTGTACTCGTTGAGCTCAACCGGGTCCTCTTCGTTATGAATGTCGTGCAGGATCTGCTCGACCTGTTTCTTGAGTTCCTCGCTGTTGTCGATGTGCTTATAGCTTCCCATGTCTTCTTCCTCTTCGAAAAGTCGCAGATTGACCGGCCGCCGGAGAAAGGCCGATTCGTTAGTTGGAACTGCTGATGGATCGTGCGCGAAAAGCACGATTCGAGGATGTCTTCTGATTTTGGAGAGTATGTACTGTATATCGGTGTAGTAGCCGGCGGGGTCTTCGGAGTTCTCTTCGATTACGACTCTATGGACGCGGGTTATGGTGACATTTTCCCTCCTCAAGTGATCAATTAACCTTTCCGGCGTCGCGACGATGAGATCCGGGTCCCGAACCACGTCGGAACGCTCGGATCGCGGGGTCCCGCCAAGGCCGAGGACCGCGCTGTCGATGGGCGCTCGGTTGGCGAGACCGGCAAAGGGTGCCGGATTTGGCGTGATGAGAAGTCCCTGAACATGAGCTGCCGACCCCAGGGCAGGCGATTGAAAGGGATGAAACAGAAGTGAAGGTGGTACCGTCTCCCCGTTGGTGTCCACCAGTAGATCTCTCCTGCCGGAGAGTAACCTGGGGACCTGACTGTTGGGTAACCGACGGCTCTCCTGCTCCGGCGCTTCCATCGGTTTCGGGGATATGGATCTACGATTCCGGCTCTCAGCGTGCAACGTTTTGACTCACAGTACCCTGTAATCCTCAAGGGAGAGACTAAGTGGAGCCCCCACCTTTGTCAAGAAATGTGGATTTCGCCATCGAATTGACGTAACTTCTCCCTCAGTGGACCACCGTACCAGAATCCTCGCCGTTGTACAGCTTCTCCTGTTCGCCCTACCCCTTGCGGCCCAGGAGGATGAGCGTTTTACCTTTCGTTTCCGCTATGACGAGGGGGAGCGCTACAGGATCGTGGGTACCAACAACCAGGAAATCCTCTCCGCGGGAGAGCTGCTCGCCCGCGTGGAGATTCTCACCCGTATCCAGAGTGAGGTTGTCGAGGCAACCGAAGGGGGTGGGACAATAGCGGCGAATTATCAGATTTCCGAGCAGAACAACGACCCGGCGGCGCCCTTCGAACTCGCAAGAGAGTATGAGACCCGCTTCGCCCGGGATGAGCTGGGGATCGTGGAGGTCGACGAGATCTTTATCATGCCCCAGGTCCGGGACGTACCCCGGTTTCCGGAGGAACCGGTCGAGGTCGGGGATAGCTGGAGCGCAGCGGGTGTGGAGGTCCACGACCTGCGCCCCGCCTACGATATCGACGAGACCATGCTCATCCCTGTCGAGGTCAACTACCGGTTCCTCCGGGTGGACCGTTCCGGAGAGACGCCGGTGCCGATGATCGCGGCGCGATACGAGTTTGACCGGGAGATCGAGGAGTACCCCGGGGCGTCCCTGCAGCCGGTGCGGATGCGCGGATTCGCCGACCAGGTGATCTACTGGGATGTGCTCCGGGGCAGGCCGCTGCGCTACACCGAGAGCTACCGGTTCTTCCTCGAGCTCTCCGACGGCCAGAGTTACGAGTTCCGGGGCACCGCGGACGGAGAGGTCGTCTCCTCGCAGCGCCTCGACCGTAATGAGCTCTCCGAGGAGATCCTCGAGGCGCTCTCAGAACTCGATATAGAGGACACGGAAGTGCGCTCGGATGAGCGGGGTGTCACCATCTCTGTTGAAAACATACAGTTCGCCCCGGACTCCTCCCGTCTCCTCGACTCGGAGCTCGACAAGCTCGAGAGGATCGGCGAGATCCTCAACCGCTACCCGGACCGGGACATCCTGGTAACCGGACACACCGCCCTCGCCGGTTCCGAAGAGGGGCGAATGCGCCTCTCCGAGGAGCGGGCCGCGGCGGTGGGAGAGTACCTCCTCGAGCTCGGAGTCCGCGGGCGGGATGAGATGCTCTACAGGGGTGTGGGCGCCGAGGAGCCTGTGGCCTCAAACGATACTCCCGAGGGTAGGCGAAAGAACCGGAGGGTCGAGATAACCATTCTGGAGAACTGATGAAGAGCGAACTGTTTTCGCTCCCACTCCTGTTTCTCACGCTGATCCTGTTTGCAGGTTGCGAGCTCTTTTTTGGATCCGACAATGACCGCCCCGCCCTCGGCGCGTCGGTAGCCTCCATACCAGACGACCCTGACTACGATCTCCAGTGGGCCCACCCCGCCGGGGATAGCTCCCTCGCCTGGGGCCTGATGGATCTGCGCGGGATAGCGGGAAACTTCGAGCCTGTCGTGGTTGCGGTGCTCGACTCGCTCATCGATACAACTCATCCCGACCTCGCTGGAAACGTGAGCAGCGGTGGCTGGGACTTCATCGAAGAGCAGTCTCACGATGCGACAATGGCCGACGGGTCAGTCACCCCCGACAGCCATGGAACCCATGTGGCCGGGATCATCTCATCTGTCCACGGCAACGGCGCAGGTATCGTCGGCGTCGGGCGGAACTACCTGAAAATCCTGCCGATCCGGGTGCTCGATGCGAGCCAGAATGGAACGAGCGCCGACCTGCTCGCCGGGATCCTCTACGCCGCCGGCGTGTCAACGACTCCCCGGGCATCGGTGACGGCCGAGGTGGTAAACATGAGTCTCGGGGCGTCGGGTTTTCTCGGGAGCACCATCGGCAACGCGATCGTCGATGCGACAGCCGCGGGAGTGACCTTTATAGCAGCCTCGGGTAACTCGAACCAGGAGTTCGTCGACTACCCCGCGGCTTATCCAGGGGTAATCGCTGTGGGGAGCGTCGACTTTACCGGCACCGTTTATGAACGTTCGAGTTTCTCCAACTACGGGGATGGTCTCGACCTGGTCGCCCCGGGGGGGGTGAACGACACCGACGAGAGCACCATTATCAGCACCGTACCCGACTCTCAGCTCGGCTACCTCCAGGGAACCTCAATGGCCACCCCCTACGTCGCCGGGGTTGCGGGTCTGCTCTACGCCTGGGACCGGGGGATCTCTCCTGAGCAGGTGCTCCAGATCCTTCAGGAGACGGCAACGGATATCGCCACCTCCGGCCGGGACGAGGCGACCGGCTGGGGATTGGTAAACGCAAACCGCGCCCTCCGTCGCCGTCTGATGGCGCCCTACGGTCCCTACGAGTACGACCGTTCGGTCTCGACCTACTCCTCCGCACTGATGCGCTCGACGACCGGCGGCCTCTCCCCAGAGCAGTCGATAAGCCGCGCCTCCGCGGAGCCACCCCGAGAGCGGGTGGCGGACTCCTACATCCTCACGGTGGATCACCGGGAGTGGGCGCTCCTCGGAGAGACGGCGGGAATGAGAGAGTTGGAGGCTCTCCTCGCCTCGGCGGGGGGAGAGATCGATCGACGGATCGGCGGACGCTTTTTTGCCCTCACGTTGACCTCCGGTGAGGAGCAACGGTTTATCGACACCCTCGAGGCTCACCGGTTAGTGGCGTTGGTGGAGCCGAACTATCGGGTCACCCTTTCCCGGGGTGCGGGGCAACAGCCACCGGAGCGGGAGCGGGTGACGGTTATCTCCCGGGGTAATCACAGCGCGGTTGAACAGCAGGGAAGCTTTCTCGTCCGGGAGCGGGAGGAGCTTGCCCGGCTCCCCGGGAGCCTCGACAGCGCAATCCGTCAGGAGATCCTCGACGCCCTGCAGGAGTATGAGGCGGTCGCCCTCATCGTTGCCGGCCGTCGCTCCACCGGGGGGTACGCCGTCGAGCTTGTCGAAACTACCGAGGAGGCGGGGGTACTCCGCCTCGACTACACGGTCCGGGAACCGGAGGCGGGGGCGATCGTCCCCCAGGTGCTTACCTCTCCCTACCTTGTCCTCGGGATCAGCGACCATGCCGGAGAGGTATCTTTTCGCCCGAGATAGTTCCGCCGGGAGAGGGCGCGGGCGCAGGGAGTGCTGCCCGGCCCCGGGGGCGGGCGCGGGCGCAGGGAGTACTGCCCGGCCCCGGGAGAGGGCGAAGGGGAACGCCCCTTGACCGGGGGGGTGGATATGCGTATAAGTGGTCATCGGTAGCTGAAGCAGCGTAGCGCCTCCGCCCTCGTGGGCGGCGAGGCTGAACCCTTTTAAAACCAACCGTGACCGACCGAGGATACGGTGACCCATCGGCGGCGAGGGGAGTGGCCCCGGGGGAGGGAGTGTGGCTCCCGGCAGATTCCCGGTCTCGGCAAAGGCGCTGTCGACCCGCTGTGTGCGGACTCCCGCCGTCGCAGCTCACCGCTTTCGAACCCGAGGAAACCTCTCCCTGTCGGTGAGGGTCGGGCCAAACAGATGAGGATAACCAGACATGATTACCGTACAGGATCTCAAGCTCTCCTTTGGAAACAGAGTGCTCTTCAAGGATGTGGATCTCAAGTTTACGCCCGGTAACTGTTACGGCGTCATCGGCGCCAACGGGGCGGGAAAATCCACCTTCATCAAGGTGCTTTCCGGCGAGATCGAGCAGGACGCCGGGAGTGTGACCATCGGCAAGGGCGAGCGCATGGCGATGCTCCGGCAGGACCAGCACACCTTTGACGAGTACTCCGTCCTCGAGACCGTCTACATGGGCTACGAAAAGCTCTACTCGGTTATGAAGGAGCGGGAGGCGATTTACGAGAAGGAGGAGTTCACCGAGGAGGACGGCCTCAAGGCGTCCCAGCTCGAGGGCGACTTTGCGGAAATCGGGGGATGGGAGGCGGAGGCCGAGGCGGGCCGGCTCCTCTCAGGTCTCGGGGTCGAGGAGAAGCTCTTTGAGCAGAAAATGGCCGATCTTGACGGAGGGGACCGCCTTCGGGTGCTTCTCGCCCAGGCGCTCTTCGGCAATCCCGACATTCTCCTCCTCGACGAGCCGACCAACGGCCTCGACCTCGAGTCGATCAACTGGCTCGAGGATTTCCTGCTCAAGTTTCCAAACATTGTCATCGTCGTCTCCCACGACCGGCACTTTCTCAACACCATCTGCACCCACATTTGTGATATCGACTTTGGGAAGATCCGGATGTACGTCGGTAACTACGACTTCTGGTACCAGGCGAGCTCCCTGATGCAGAAGCAGATGAAGGATCAGAAGAAGCGGTCCGAGGAGCGGGCGGCGGAGCTCAAGGCGTTTATCCAACGTTTTGCCTCGAACGCCGCAAAGTCGAAGCAGGCGACGAGCCGGAAGAAGCTCCTCGATCAGCTTACCATGGAGGATATGCCGGTTACCTCGAGGCGCTTTCCCTACGTCAGCTTCAAGCCGGAGCGTGAGTGCGGTAAGGTGGTCCTCGAGGTGAAGGGTCTTACCAAGAGCGTCGATGGGGCGAGGGTCTTCGATAACTTCGACTTTACCGTCGAGCAGGGTGAACGGATCGCCTTTGTCGGTCCGATGAACCAGAAGAAGGCGCTCTTCTTCGAGCTTCTCGCGGGCAATGAGAAACCTGACGCAGGGAGCATCGACTGGGGTGTCACGATCAAGCCCTCCTTCTTTTTCCGGGACAACAGTCGTTACTTCGAGGAGGACCTATCCATTATCGACTGGTTAAAGCAGTACTCGAGCGATCCCGACGAAACCTATGTCCGCGGCTTTCTCGGGAGGATGCTCTTTAGCGGGGAGGAGGCGACCAAGAGCGTCAGGGTGCTCTCCGGGGGAGAGCGGGTGCGCTGTATGCTGTCGAAGATGATGCTGTCGGGAGCGAATGTCCTGGTTTTAGACGAGCCGACAAACCATCTCGACCTCGAGGCGATCACAGCCTTGAACAACGGTCTCATCGATTTTTCCGAAGTCGTCCTCTTTCACTCCCGGGACCACCAGTTTGTGGACACCGTGGCCAACAGGATCATCGAGTTTACCCCGGAGGGGGTGATCGACCGGATCATGCGTTTCGACGACTACCTCGCGAGTCAGGAAGTACAGCAGGAGCGGGACAGCCACTACCACGCCCACAGCCGACAGACACTCTGACGCTCCGGCTCCACCCCCCGCGGCGTGCCGGCCGCAGGCAGAGGCCGGGGCTCCTCAGGAGCTCCACCTCTCCACGTACGCGTCTATCCCCTTGAACTTCCGTCTCAGGCCGTTTGCGTTCATGTACCGGACCTTTCCGAAGACCTGTCGCTCCGGCCAGCCCCGGTCGTGCTTTCCAAAGCACCAGGCGACGCCGGTAAAGCCGTTCGGGTCCCGACCATCGAGCTCGTACTTGTTATTGAGGTAGAGGGCGTTGGCAAAGGCGTCCCGGGGGCTCTCGCTCCACTCGAGGATCTTCTTGCCCCAGTACATCCGCATGTAGCCGTGCATTTTCCCGCTCTGTACCATCTCGAGCTGCGATGCGTTCCAGTACGGGTCGTCGGTCCTGCCTGCCTCCAGGGTTTCGAGGTCGTAGACCACTGCTCTCCGGTCTGAGAGGTGTTCGGAGAGGCTCTTTCGCGCCCACTCCGGGAGAGCGTCGTAGCTGTCGTAGTTATCGTTGTAACGGCAGAAGTTCATGCTCAGCTCCCGGCGGACTATAAGCTCCTCGAGGTATGCGCCGACGCCCTCCCCCCCGGCCTCCTGTACCGCCAGGGCGATCCGGACCGGAGAGATCTGGCCGAAGTGGAGATAGGGGCTCAGGTTCGACTGCCCCTCGAGGGATGGGTCGTTTCGTGCCTCGGGGTAGTCGTCGAGGCGATCCCGGATAAAGCTCTCGAGGCGCTTTTCCGCCTCCCGTGTGCCGCCCCGGATCCAGTCGACCGGGCGGACACTCCCGTCGAGGCCGCTGAGCACCTCCATCAGCCTCTCCGGACTCTCGAGGCCGACACGGTCGAAGCGCGTAATCTCCCACGTTTTGCCCCCGGTCTCGACGGTTCCCGGCAGCTCCGGGGCAAGCTTTTCGCTTGCGCTGCTCTCCCTCTCGAGGTCGAGCTCATCGATCGGTTTGAGAAAGCGGTGGAGGTGGCGGTTGATCCTCGGGCGCAAGGTGGCGGCGGAGTACTGCTCCTTCTCGCTCGCCGTCTCAACCGGGACCACAACGTTCGCCTCGACAGCGTAGACCCGTTTATCGAGGCGATCGAGAAGCTCCCGGCGCCACCGGCGCTGCACCTTGAGGTAACCGGTGTCCACCACTACCGCTTTAGCCTCCGCGGCGAGATACGCCGCCGCCGCCGGAGGGTGCCCTTTGAGCAGCAGAAAGCCGATGCCCCGCTCCTCGAGCTCCTCGATGAGCTCGGCGAGCCCCTGCGCGAGGAACCAGTAGTGACGGAGGTTCGCCTCGGGAAACTCGTCGGTCAGGGCAAAGGCAGAGAGGAGGGGCACCCCCTCCCGGTTTGCAAGGTGAATCGCGAACTCCAGGGCGTGGTTGGTCCGGCTCCGGGGTGAGGCGTGCATCCAGTAGAGGATGTACCCGCCCTTCCTGTTGTCGCTCTCCTTGAGGACCCGCACCCGCTCACGCTGTTTTTCGTTTACACTATGGTCTGCCACCTGCAAAAGGGTACTTGTTGCCGTTACGAGCGCCAAGCGATACTAAAGGAAAAGATGGGCTCAGAAAGACCGAACATACTGATTATCGATGATGACGAGACCGCCGCCGAGATGTGCCGAGTGGTACTCGAGGGAAGCGGGTTCGATCACATCACCACCTGCCTCGACAGTCGGGAGGCGCTGCCGATGATCCGGAAGAAGCGAATATCGGTGGTTCTTCTCGATCTGTTCATGCCCCACATCTCGGGCCAGGAGATCCTCGAGGAACTCACCCGAGAGCACCCGGAGATCCCTACCATCGTTCTCACCGTCGAGGACAGCCTGGAGACCGCGGTAGGCTGCATGAAGATCGGTGCCTTCGATTTTCTCACCAAGCCGATCGACCGCAATCGTCTCACAAACGCGGTGAGTACCGCCCTCAGGATCCGGGACCTCGAGACACGGATCGACATCCTCTCGGCGGAGCGGCCGGAGGTCGGTGTCCAGAACCCCGAGCTCTTTCGCTCTATCGTGACCAGAAGCGATCACATGGGGCGGATCTTCAGTTACATCGAGCAGATCGCCAACAGTCCCAAGGCGGTCCTCGTTACAGGGGAGAGCGGAACCGGCAAGGAGCTTGTCGCCCGGGCCGTCCACGACGCAAGCGGCCGTAAGGGACGGTTCGTGCCGGTAAACGTGGCGGGTCTCGACGACACGATGTTTTCGGACACCCTCTTCGGACACAGGCGGGGAGCCTTTACCGGAGCGGACAGCGACCGGAGCGGACTGATCGAGCGGGCCACCGAAGGCACCCTCTTTCTGGACGAAATCGGCGACCTCGAGCAGGCGTCTCAGCTCAAGCTCCTGCGCCTGCTCCAGGAGGGTGACTACTACCCCCTCGGCTCCGACGAACCCGCCACCGCCCGGGTGCGGGTGGTGGCTGCCACGAACGCCGACATTGTCGCCCGGCAGGAGGACGGCCGATTCCGGCGGGACCTCTACTACCGGCTCCTGAGCCATCACATCGATATTCCCCCGTTACGGGAACGCCCGGAGGACGTCCAGCTCCTTTTGGACCATTTTGTCGCCCAGGCCGCCGATGAGCTCTCCCGGCCGGTGCCACGGATCCCGAAGCGCGCCGGAGCAATGCTCAAGAGCTACAGCTTCCCGGGAAACGTCCGGGAGCTCCAGGCCCTCGCCTTCGACCTCGTGAGCCGCTCGCCGACGGGGGAGCTCGACATCGGTTATCTCAGCCGCTACGTCGACTCCGATCGGGGCGGGAGCTCCGGGGTGACGGAGTCGGGGGAGCGGATCTCCTACTCAGGCACCTTTCCGACGATGGCGGAGGTGGAGGAGCACTTCTACACCCTCGCCCTCCGGCACGCCAATGAGAACCAGAGCGAGGCGGCGCGGCTACTCGGGGTATCCCAGTCCACCTTGAGTCGCTGGCTTAAGAGGAGGAGGGAAGGCTAGCCATGCATTCTGCATTGTCCCTCATGGTGCATATTTAGTAACACGTTATACTATAAGCATTTAGACACAATATTCTTTTTCCGTTATGCGGTATGCATAAAAACATCTTCCCGACCGACTCCGGTACCTTCGATATAACTTGTTGTGCTATAAGGACGTACGTAAACTGTCACGGTTTGGCACGGTATCTGCTTAATAGAGGGTAATTAAGAAGCGATGTAAAAATCGCATGTAAAAACCTTCTTCAGATTCAGGCGCCCGGCACCGACACAGCGCTTCCTCCCGGTGTTGGGCGTCTTCTTGTCCCGTCGCGGGTTTTCGGGATACGTTGCCCCCGTGACTCTACTGAAAGGTCTCGGCGAGCTGTTTCTCACGGTCTTTCTCGTGGCCACAGCGGTCTTTCTCATTCTCCGGGTGCTCCCGGGGGATCCTGCGGCGGTTATCGCCGGTACCGACGCCCCGACAGAGAGGCTTCAGTCGATCCGGCAGCGCCTCGGCACCGACGAGCCGATCCTCGAACAGTACCTCTCCTGGCTTTCCGGAGTTGCTCGCCTCGATTTCGGGACCTCCTTTTTCGACAATGCGGCGGTCTCATCCCTTATCGCCCGACGGCTGCCGGTGACATTTATCCTCGGGGGCAGCAGTTTCGTCCTCTCCCTGCTCATTGCCGTGCCCCTCGGGCTTCTCGGCGGCTCCCGTCCCGGCGGTCCGGCACGCTCGATGGTGAGTGGGTACGAGTACGCCGCCTTAGCCCTTCCCCCCTTTCTCCTCGGGATCCTGCTCCTGTTGCTCTTTGCGGTGTCCCTCGACCTGTTTCCGATGTTCGGCACCGGCACACCCCTTCACTTTGTCCTTCCGAGTCTCTCCCTCGCCCTTGGAAACGGCGCGGTCCTCTCCCGTATTACCCGCTCGGCGGTGGTTGAGGAGATGGAGAAGGGGTATGTCGTCACCGCCCGGGCCCAGGGGCTCACCCGCCGAGAGATTCTGTTTACCGAGGTTCTCAGAAACGCGCTGACGCCGCTGATCACCGTCGCCGGGCTCCAGGTGGGATATCTGTTGGGAGGCGCGATTATCGTGGAGAGCTTGTTCTCCCTCCCCGGGGTGGGAAGTCTCCTGGTCACGGCGATTCTCAATCGGGACTTTCCCGTCGTTCAGGGCTGCGTCATCCTCATCGCTCTCACCTTTGTTCTGGTCAACCGGGCGGCGGACATGCTCCACACCGTCGCCGACCCGAGGAGCCGCAGGGGTGAGTGAACTGCTGCGGGTCGAGAACCTCCTGGTATCGGTCAAGGGAAAGGAGATTCTCAAAGGCGTCGATCTCGCGGTGAACTCCGGTGAAATCCTCGGGGTTCTCGGAGAGTCCGGTGCGGGGAAGAGCACCCTTCTCCGGGCGATCCCGCGGCTTCTGCCGGTGGAGTTTCACCTTTCCGGAGAGGTTCGCCTGCTAGGGGAGGATCTCGTCGGATTAACGGAGGAGGAGCTTCGAAGTCGAAGGGGAAGGAGGGTCGCCATGATCTTTCAGGAGCCCCTGCGCTATCTCAACCCGTCCCGCACGGCGGGAGCACAGATAGAGCGGCTTGTTCGTCTCTACTATCCCGGCCTCCAGGCGCCTCAGATCGCCGACCGATGTCGTCGGATTTTCCGGGAGGTGGGACTCCCGGGGGTGGACCGAGTTCTTCGGTCCTACCCTCACCAGCTCTCCGGCGGGATGCGGCAGCGACTCATGATCGCCATGGCCCTCACGGGGAACCCCTCGCTGCTTCTCGCAGACGAGCCTACCAGCGCCCTCGACGTTCCCCTCAGGTTGGAGATAGTCTCCCTCCTGCGTCGCCTCGCGGCGGAACGATCGATGGGTGTGGTCTGCGTCTCCCACGACCTGCGAGCCCTCGAAGCTGTGGCAGACCGTCTGCTCGTCCTTTTCGACGGAATCAAGCTCGAGGAGGGCAGGGTGGATCAGCTGCTGTCCAATCCCCGGAGCAGCTACACCAGAAGACTTCTGCGCTCAGCCCCGGGGATAGAGAGTCGCGGCGCCTCGCTCCTCGAGCGGGGGGAGGGACGGTGAGAGCGCCGCTTCTGAAGGGAGACCTCCTGTTCAAGAGCTACGGCTTTTCCAGGCAGGTGCTCCGGGGGGTGAGTATCGACCTCTATCCCGGGGAGGTATTGGCCCTCCTCGGCGAGTCGGGGTCGGGAAAGTCCACCCTCGGTCGCGTCCTTTCGGGACTCGAGGCGCCGGACGCCGGACGGGTCCTGCGAGGGGCGGGGGTCCACGAGTTCGGCGTCCAGATGCTCTTTCAGGATCCCCACAGCGCCCTCAACCCTCGGCGGACAATCCTCGAGAGCGTCGGGGAGGCGCTCGATCCCGCTGTTCGGGAGGGCCGGGTCGTCGATCTGCTCAAGGAGGTCGGAATCGATCCGGGCCGGCGAAACGAGTTTCCTCGAACCTTTTCCGGCGGACAGCTACAGCGGATAAACCTCGCAAGGGCGGTTTCCGTCAATCCCGCGATCCTTATCCTTGACGAACCAGTCTCGAGTCTCGACCTTTCTGTACAGGCGCGGATCCTCGATCTCGTCGAGGGGGAGCGTCGCGCCCGGAACTTATCGGTACTCTTTATCACCCATGACGTCGACGTAGCCGCCCACGTCGCCGACCGGATAGCGATCATGAAGGACGGCGTCATTGTGGAGAAGGGAGAGGCGGAGTCCCTCATGAGGTCTCCAGCTTCCGGGTACGGAAGGAAACTCTTCGCTCATCTGCACAGAGGAGGCTCTTAGATGAAACGTGCGGTGACTGTTGGTCTGCTTCTGATACTTCCTTTCTCGGCGGCCGTCGCGGCCGGCGCCGACGAGGAGGGTGGGCGGTCGCGGCTGCTCGAGGTTGGACTCTCCGGGAGTCCGGACACCCTTGACCCCCAGGGCACCACCGGAACCCTGACCTTTCAGACAATGAGAAGCGTCTACGACACCCTGGTGGAACCGAACGAGGAGGGGGAGATAGTGCCCGCCCTCGCTCGCTCCTACGAGGTGTCCGAGGATGGACGGGTCTGGCGTTTCGATCTCCGGGAGGGGGTGACGTTTCACCACGGCAGAGGGTTCGACGCGGAGGATGTTGTTGCGACCCTCAACCGGGTTACCGACGACTCCTTCGGCTCCCCGAACGCCCAGGAGTTTGAGCTGATCGAGAACGTCGTCGCCGAGGATGACTACACCCTTCGCATCGAGCTTACCGAGCCCCACGCCCCGCTTCTGGCGACCCTCGCTTCCGGATGGTCCGCGATTCTGCCCGCAGATCTTATCGAGGCGGGCCACGATTTCGGCGCTCAGCCGGTCGGCACCGGTCCGTTCTCCTTTGTGGAGTGGAATCGTGACAGCGCCCTGGTACTCGAGCGCAACGATTCGTACTGGAAGGAGGGAGAGCCGTGGCTCGAGGGGGTACGGTTCAACATCATTACCGAGCGGGCGGTACAGGCGCAATCTCTGATGGGTGGTGAGCTTCACGTAGCTGATCTGATCGTGGAGCCGGAGCTCTCGATGATCCGGCAGCATCCGCAAACCCGGGTGGATGAGGCGCCCTCATCTCTTGTCATGGTTCTGGCGATGAACACCGACCGCTCCCCGTTGAGTGACCCGCGTCTGCGGGAGGGGATCGCCCACGCGGTAGATCGGCAGGCGGTAATGGATTTTGCCTACAGCGGTGGCGAGACGGTGGGCACCTTCATGAACCCGACCAATCGGTTCTACGTCGACTACACCGACATGTACCCCTACGATCTCGCGGAGGCGCGGGAGCGTATCGCGGCGGCCGGAGAGACCCGGGAGTTGGTTCTCACGCTCCCCCAGAATTACGAGCCCCACGTCAAGGCGGGGGAGCTCTATCAGGAGATGCTCGAGGCCGCGGGGCTCGAGGTGTCTATCCAGCTGGTCGACTGGTCCTCCTGGCTCTCGGAGGTCTTCAGGGGAGGGCAGTACGACCTCACCGTCATCGGACATACGGGCAAGCTCGATCCCCACGGACGACTCGCTCCCTTCGCCGGGGAGGACAACTACGTCGGCTGGGAGGACCCGGAGGCGACGCGGCTGATCAACGAGGCTCGCCGTACGTTCGACGAGGATCGCAGGCGAGAACTCTACGGGGAGGTCCTCGAAATAATGGCCCGGGAGGTCCCGTTTGTCTTTGTCGGCTCCCCTTACCGGTACGTCGGCCTGCGCCGGGAGGTGGGGGGCTTTGTTATGGACCCGCAACTCGACACCTACGATTTTCGCCGAACCCGCCTCGAGGGGGGCCGGTAGGATATGAAACCGGGGCGGCTTCTCGCCTTTCTGCTTATCCTCCTCGTCGCTCTCCTCGCCCCGTTTTTAGCACCCTCGGATCCAACCTCCCAGGAGCTTGGCCGGGCGCTTTCGCCCCCCGGGAGCTCAGGTTTTCTCCTCGGAAGCGACGATCTCGGTCGGGATGTCTTCAGTAGGGTTCTCTACGGCACCCGGGCGGCCCTCACGGTCGCCGGAGTCGCCGTGGGCGCTTCTCTGCTCCTCGGAAGCGTCATCGGGTTTGCAGCGGGACTCTCCGGAAGGCGGGTCGACACCCTTCTGATGGGCATCATGAACGGGATTCTCTCCTTTCCCACGGTTCTCCTCGCGATCACGGTGATAGCCGCGTTTGGAAACGGACTCTTGCAGGTGATGACCGCTCTCGCCGTCGTCTTTACCCCCCTTTTCGCCCGCCTGGTCAGGGCGGAGGTGCGCTCGCTTCGAGGCAGGCCCTACGTTCTCGCTTCCCGGCTTCTCGGCTCCTCCAACCTCGCTGTGATCCGGTTTCATCTGATGCCGATGCTTCTGCCCCGTCTCGCCGTCCAGGCGGCCACAACCGCTGCTCTGGCGATCGGGATAGAGGCGTCCCTCTCCTTTCTCGGACTCGGTACCCAACCGCCCGCTCCGAGCTGGGGTCTCATGCTCAAGGACGCCCGCAACTATCTACTCGTCGCTCCCTGGATGGCCGTGGCTCCGGGGGTGGCGATGGCGGCGACCATTGCCACACTCCACCTGATAGCGGACAACTACGCCCGGGGTCGGGCGGTGCTCGGGGAGTAGGCTCCCACCGGTTGCAGGCGGGCGCCCCCTCAGTGTACGGTACGATGGTATGAGCGACACTCCTGCGGGTGAGGGGCCGCCCCGGAGCCCGCACATCTCCTGGTGGAACGTAAACAGCGTTCTCCTGCTTATTATAGCCGTCGTCGCGGTGGGGGCTGTTCTCAGGCTCATGGGCGGCATCTTTATCCCCCTTGTCATCGCCCTTCTTCTCTCCTTTGTGTTTTCTCCCGCAGTAAGCGTCATGGTGCGCTTCAAGGTGCCTCGATTCGTCGCGATAACCGTCGTCCTCGCTCTTTTTCTCGCCGCGGGATTCCTCCTCGGACTTATCGTATACTCGAGCGTCGAGTCTCTGGTTCGGCAGTTCCCCCGCTACCAGGAGCGGATCACCGTCCTCCTGCAGGAGGCCCTCGCCGAGGTGGACGTCCCCTCCCAGGTCATCCAGGGGGTCGACGTAACCGGTCGGGTCAGGAGCGCCCTGTTCCGGGTCTCCAGCGATTTTATGACCTTTGCGAGCAGTTTTACGGTGGTCCTCATCTTTCTGCTCTTTCTGCTCATGGAAAAGCCCTACCTCCGGCGGAAGGTGTCCAGCGCCCTGAAGGACCATACGACCCGGAAGATCGCGATCATCTTTGCCCACATCAACAGCCAGATCGGGCGCTACATCGCCGTCAAGCTCTTTGTCAGCCTCCTCACGGCGGTTGTGGTCTATATCTCCTTCAATCTGATCGGCGTGGATTTTGCCTTTATCTGGGGAGTCCTCACCTTTCTTTTCAACTTCATACCGAGCATCGGCTCGGTGGCTATCACGTTCCTTAGCACGGCCTTTGCGGTACTCCAGTTTCTGCCGGACTGGACCTCGATCCTCGCGACCTTCGCCTCCATGGGAACCGCCCAGTTCCTCATCGGCAACGTTCTGGACCCGAAGCTCCTCGGAGACCGGCTCAACCTCAGCCCGGTGATCATTCTTTTTTCCCTGCTCGCCTGGGGCTGGCTCTGGGGGGTCGCCGGGCTCTTTCTCGCCGTCCCCCTCACCGTCGCCATGAAAATAGCGTTCGAGAACATACCCGGCCTCGAGCCGATCGGTATCCTCATGGGTACCGGAAACTATCGTCCCCGACGTCGTCGCGGCCCTCAGAGTAAGCAGCGGGAGTAGACGCTCCTCCACAGAGGTACAGGCAAGCATGAGCAAGAAACGCATCCTTACCGGAGACCGGCCCACCGGGCGGCTCCATCTCGGCCACTACGTAGGCTCCCTGCAGAACCGAATCCGGTTGCAGGAGGAGTATGACTGCTTTTTCATAATCGCCGATCTTCACACCCTCACCACCCGGCCGGAGAAGGAGAACGTCGAGGCGATTACCGAGAACGCCCGGCAGATGGTCCTCGACTACCTCGCCGTCGGCATCGACCCGAAAAAGTCCTTTATCTACCTCCAGTCGGCGGTGGAGGAGGTCTACGAGCTCAACCTGCTGTTCGAGATGCTCGTAACCGTTCCGAGGCTTCAACGGATGCCTAGCCTCAAGGACATGGCAAAGGGAGCACAGCTCGGGGAGATGCCCTTCGGGCTTTTAGGCTATCCGGTCCTCCAGAGCGCGGATATCCTCCTGCCCCGGGCACATCTGGTCCCGGTGGGCAAGGACAATGAGGCGCACGTGGAGCTCACCCGGGAGATCGCCCGACGGTTCAACTATCTCTACGGAGAGACCTTCCCTGTCCCGGACGTCCTGGTTGGGAACGTTCCCACCCTGGTCGGCACCGACGGCTCTGCTAAAATGTCGAAATCTCTTGGAAACGCGATCCTCCTCTCGGATGACCGCAAGAGCGTCGAGAAAAAGGTCCGGGGAATGTACACCGACCCGAACCGGGTCCGGGCGGACATACCCGGCAAGGTCGAGGGCAACCCGGTTTTTGTCTACCACGACGTTTTTAACGAGAACCGGTCGGAGGTTGAGGATCTGAAAAAGCGGTACCAGGAGGGCAAGGTGGGCGACGTGGAAGTCAAGGAGAAACTCGCCGTCGCCCTCAACCGGTTTCTCGATCCCCTGCGAGAGAGGAGGGGAGAGTACGAGGCGATCGGCGGTCTGGTGGACGAGGTCATCTACGAGGGGACCATGGCGATGCGTCGGGAGGCGCGGGAGACGGTTGTTGCGGCGAAGAAGGCTATGGGATTGACCGGTGTCTGGAACAAGATCAGCCGAAAGGCTGAAACAGTGAGAAAAAAACGGGAGAAGCAGAGTTGAAGCCGATCGAAGGGGTCATCTTCGACATGGACGGCAAGCTCCTCGACGCGGTGGTCTCGGTGGACGAGGTGCCCCGGGGAAAGCCGGAGCCGGACGTTTTTCTCGAAGCCGCCCGGCGGATCGACGCGGACCCGAGGCGATGCATCGTCCTCGAGGACTCGAGCCCCGGTATCGCCGGCGCCCTCGCCGCGGGGATGGGCGTTGTGGCGCTCCCCTCCTCCGAGGCAACCCGGAGGGACGGGAATCTCAGAAAAGCGCTTTTGATCTACAGTCGCGGGGCAGAGGCGTTGGAGGTGGAGGAGGTCCTTCGTCTCATAGACGGCGAGGAGCATGATCTCGAGGCAGGATGAGCTACCCTTCGGGGAGGACGCCGGCTCCCTTCTCGCTCCTCTGCCGGAAGAACAGGGGGAGGCAGAGTTTATCCGCCGGGTCTGGGAGTACCACCGACGCTATCGCCGCTCTATGGAGTGGCGGGATGAGATTACACCGTACGGCGTCTTTGTCTCGGAGGTGATGCTCCAGCAGACCCAGGTCGCCCGGGTGCGGGAACGGTACCCGAGGTTTCTCAGGCGGTTTCCCTCTTTCGACGCCCTCGCCGCAGCCTCCCTGCGGGAGGTGCTCGAGGAGTGGAGCGGCCTCGGCTACAACCGGCGAGCCCGGTTTCTCCGGGAGGCCGCGGGGATGGTGGTCGACCGTTTCGATGGGGTGCTCCCGAAGGATCCCGCTGTCCTCGAGAAGCTTCCCGGGATCGGGAGCAATACCGCCGGCAGCATCGCCGCCTTCGCCTGGAATCGTCCGACAATTTTTTTCGAGACAAACATACGCACGGTCTACATTTTCTACTTTTTCCACGGAGAGACGGGGGTGGGAGACGAAAAGCTGCGCCCGTTGCTCGAGGCGACCCTCGACCGAGAACGGCCCCGGGAGTGGTACTACGCCGTTATGGACCTTGGGGTCTACATCAAGGGAAAGGTCGGCAACATCACCCGGCAGAGCAGAAGCTACGCCCGGCAGAGCCCCTTCAGAGGCTCTCTCCGGGAGGTGCGGGGAGCGCTCCTCGGCTACCTCGCCTCCCGCGACCACGGCGCCGGGGAGCGTGAACTCCTCGATGAACTCGGTTTTGAACCGGAGCGACTCCGTACCGCCCTGGAGAGACTCACCGCGGAGGGATTCATCCTGGCCGAGGAGGACGGGGTCTACCGGATTCCGTGACCGGAGGCGCGGGAGTCGGCCCGCCGGACAAGGTCTGCGTGCCAGTCGAGGAGCATCGCCTCGAGGTCCCGGTCGCTGGAGGCGATATCCGCCATTATCCGAAAGGCGTTTTCTGTCTTGCTCCCCCGCATCCAGACAAACCCCCGGGGCCGGGCAGCTTTGTCGAGGAGCTCCACCTTGAAGCCTCCCCGCTCATCTCCCCGACGATTCCCGGGACCCTCGCTGCTCCTTGTTCCCTCGTAGTTCACTATGCGGTAACCCTCGATGCCGAGGGAGTCCGGCAGGAGCGTTTTGAGCCTCTCGAAGGCGTCGGGAAGAAGCGCCTCGTAGGCCGCCTTTAGTCTGCCGTGCTCCTCGCTGGTGATCGACAGAAGCGCCCGCGGTTCGTAGGCTCCGGTGGTTGTGTAGCCCGGAAGGGAGCGGACCAGGCGCATAAGCTGCCGCTCCTCCGGCATCGGGAGGCCCCGTTTCTCGAACCAGCGGTAGTAGGCGTCACTCCGGGCGAGTTTGATCATCGCCCCGACTGTGGAAAGCGGGTCCCGCACCTGGGAGGGCGGGGTGATATTGCCGCCGTTACTCCCCTCGCCGAGTATCACGAGCTGGTATCCCCGCAGCTGCCCCCCTCGATCAACTACATTTGCCTCCCCCACCTCGGCGCGGAAGAGCTCGGCCCCCCAGGTTGCGGCGATTTCATCCACCCTGAGGGAGGTGGGACCGTTGACCACCAGCGCCGGCGGAAGAGCGTCCCCTCGGTAGCCCTCGTACCAGGAGAGTTCGGCCACCGCGGCGAGGGCAAAGACCTCCTGGGCGTGCAGCTCCTCCGCCTCCCGGGTATCGGGGTTGATAAAGACGAGATTGCCCCGGTCGCCGTCGTTGTCGGCGGTGTAGCCGAGTTGAAAGGCGGGGTCTTTCCGGTGCGCCTCGCTCAAGGCGGCTTTGCACGCCTCGAGCCCTTCTCCCTCGGGAACGATCTGGTGGGCGATCTGCCCGGGGGTTGCGTTTATCGCCTCGACCCGGATGCCGAGAGCCTCGAGAAAGGAGATGTCGATCGACTCGGTCCGGGCGCTGCCGTTGAAGTCGATAACAATTCCGAGGGGCTCCTCCTTCACCGCCTCCTGGATCTGCCGGAGGACGCGCTCGCCCCTCTCCTCGAGGGGCGAGCGCAGCATCGTCTCGATCACCCTGGCGCGGTACGCCTCCCGCGCCTCACCCTTGTAGAGCTCTCGCTTTGCCCTCACCGCCGCCACCTCATCCTCGAACTCGAGGGCGCCGGCCACAGGGGCGAAGGCTCCGTCTGAAGATAGGAGCCGACGAAACCGTTGGGCCGCCGCCCCGGCGGCTGCGGCGCCTGCGACCCTGCCGTCACCGAAGCCGAACTTGATCCCGTTGTGACCAACAGGATTGTGGCTCGCGGTTATGATGATAAAGCCTGCGCACCTCGGGAGGGCAGTGGCGTAGGCGAGAACCTCGGGAGTAGGGCTGACTCCGAGGAAGCGGGTAGTCAGACCGAGGCAGGAGAAAACCGAGACCGCGACATCTGCAAGCGCCGGGGAGGTGGGTCTTGTGTCCGTGGCGAGGAGGATCTCTGCGTCCCCGCTTTCGGGGGCGAGGGTCTCGGCAATCGCGTAGATCGCCGCGGCGGCGACCTCCCGTTTTTCCTCGGAGACTTCATGGTCCCCGCAGTTCTCCTCAGCCCCAAAAACTCCCCTCCAGCCGGAGGAGGAGACCACCATTGAGTCGAGGAAACGGTACCGTTCAGCGTGGCTGCTCATACTTCGGAGAGTATAACAAGGCGCCGGGGGCGGCGAAACCAGGGTTGCGTGGCCGTCGGAGTTACGCTATACATAGATTGGCGTAACTATGAAAAAAGTACTGCTTATCGATGAATCACAACTTTTTCGTGATTACCTTGGAAAGAAGCTGGAAGATCAGGGCTTGGAGGTCTCCATGGGAGTAAACGGCCTCGACGGCGCTCTCAAGCTTCGAAGCGAACATCCGGATCTCGTAATTATGGATTACTACCTCACCCGGAACAGTTCCCTCGAGCTTCTTCAGAAGAAAAAGCAGGACCCCAACGTCGCCGACGTGCCGGTGATCATGGTTTCGAGCAAGGTCGAGCGGGACAAGGTGCTGCAGGTCGCCAAGTTCGGCGTAAAGAAGTTCTTTTCGAAGCCTGTAAAGATAGATGCCCTCATGAAAACAGTAAGCGAGTACCTCGGGACATCTCTCAATCTCGACGCTACTCCGTCGATTATCGAGGCTCATTTCAATGATCGGATTCTCTTTATCGAAGTCGCCCAGGGGCTCAATACGGAGAAGATCGAACTGCTGCGCTACAAGGTGCAGGAGCTGCTCACCCTCTACTCGGTAAAGGTGCCGAAGGTCCTGGTCATGATGTCCGGCATCGACGAGTCCACCGCCGACTCCTTCAAGCTCTCGGCTCTCTTCGATGTTTTGCTCGACTCCACCGGGAGCAAAAAACGGCACGTAAAGGTGCTCACCACCTCACCCTTTGTACAAAACTGGTTGAAAGGCCACAGTGAGTACCACGAGATCGAAGCCGCCACGAACCTCGAGGACGTCATGGACTCCCTCTCGGGCAAGAAATCGAATGAGCCTGTCTACTCGCCGGACCGCAAGAGCGCCGCTGAGGAGTTTCTCTCCCGGAGTAAGGCGCCTTCGGAGGACGAGATGATCCGGATGACCTTTGAGGATGATCGAGCCCTCCCGAATCTCTCGGAACTAGGCTCGGAGGTTACCGTTGCGGTAGTCGACGATGACATGGTCATTCAGGAACTGGTGAAGACCGCCTTCTATGACACCAGTTTTCAGGTCCACGCCTACGACGATGGAGAGTCTTTCCTCAACGCCAAGGAGGCCGAGGAGGCGGACCTCGTTTTTCTCGACCTGATGATGCCGAAGGTTGACGGCTTCCAGGTACTCGCGGAACTCCGGAAACGGGGCGCTTCGGTGCCGATCATTGTGTTATCCGCCCTCAGTCAGAAGGAGACGGTCCTAAAAGCGCGGCAGTATGGAGTTACCCGGTACATGATCAAGCCGATTCAGCCGGAAAACGTCATCCGCAAGGCCGCCGAGGTCTTGCACAGCAACTTCTGAGGCGCGCCTGAAATGCCGTCGCCCATGACAAAATACCAGGTCATTTTCGATCACGCGCCCCTCGGCATGGTTACTATGGACAGCTCCGGGGCGATTCTCTTTACCAACCAGAAGGTAGCGTCGATGCTCGGTGTCCCTGAGGAGGACCTGAGGACCAAGTATCTCTACGAGTTCGCCCATCCCTCCGACGCCGACGCGATGCGCTCGATGTTTGCGGATCTGACCAGTGAGGAGATAGAGAAGTTTCAGCTCACCGGCCGCTACACAGGCGGTGGAGCTGAGAGTACCTGGTGGCGTGTGGACGTCCGTTATGTCGCTCCCGACGGCCACTCTCCCTTTATCCTCGCGATTATCGACGACATCACGAGCCAGAAGAACGATGAGGAGAACCTGCTGAAGGCGAAGGACGCCGCGGAACGGGCAACACGGACGAAATCCGCCTTTCTGGCAAACATGAGTCACGAGATCCGCACGCCTCTGCACACCATAAGCGGTACTGTTGAGCTCATAAGCGACACGAAACTCGACGAGGAACAGCGGGAGTACGTCGAGCAGCTCCGCTTCGCCGGGGACGTTCTCCTCGCCCTCATCAACGACATTCTCGATTTTTCCAAGATCGAGGCGGGAAAACTCACCCTCGACACCTTCAATTTCGCCCTCCGGGAGACCGTTGAGGATGCGATCAATATGGTGAGTCTCCAGGCCCACAAAAAGGGACTCGAGACGGTTATCAGCCTCGACCCGGCCCTCCCCGCCCAGCTGAGAAACGATCCCACCCGATTGCGACAGGTCCTGGTAAATCTGGTTAACAACGCGGTCAAGTTTACCGCCCAGGGAGAGATCAGCTGTAACGTGAGCGTTCGTCGGGTTCAGGGGCGTGGCGTGGTGCTCTTCGAGGTCCGGGACACCGGTATCGGGATACCTGAGGAGAAGCGCAACAAGCTCTTTAACGCCTTCAGTCAGGTCGATGCCTCCACAACGAGGCGATTCGGGGGAACCGGTCTCGGTCTGTCCATATCCCGGGACCTTGTCCACATGATGGGCGGAAAAATCGGTGTTAAGAGCCAGGAAGGGCACGGCTCCCTCTTCTGGTTTACCCTGCCGGTCGGTGACGAGCTCGCCTCACCAACCCTTGCGCAGGAGGTGAGTCTCGAGATTCCTCAATCGAGGATTCTTGTGGTGGACGACAACGAGGCGAGTCGGGAGAGCATCAGCCGTTATCTCACCCTGTGGGGAGCAGAGGTGGCTCACGCCAAAGATGGCGGTGAGGCGCTCTCATCTCTGAGGACCGCCGTCGACGCCGGTAAGCCCTACGATGCCGCCTTTGTCGACCTGCTCCTGCCGGGGATGGACGGCTGGCAGCTTGCCAGCGAGATAAACGCTGACAAGAAGATCAACAGCACCGGCCTGGTTCTCATGAGCCCCACCGGAGAGAGTTCCGGTGAGGCGAAGATGAAGCTCCTGAAGTGGTTTAACGCCTACATAAGCAAGCCGATCCGTATTCAGGAGCTCCGGGACGCCTGCCGGAGCGTCACCCTCGGAGACCTCGATCTCGCGGCCGCCGACGGCGAGGGTGAGGATATGGAGAGCCTCGAGGATGTCTCGGAGGCGGTTATACTCACTCCGCGACGGGTGGTTGTGGCGGAGGACCATTACGTCAACCAGCAGCTGTTCCACACGATCCTCACCAAGCACGGCTACGAGACGATTCTCGCCTCCACAGGCTTGGAGGCGGTGGAAGCTGTGCGTAGCAACCCGGTGGACCTGGTCTTTATGGATGTGCAGATGCCGGAGATGAACGGCTACGAGGCGAGTCGCAAGCTCCGGGAAGAGGGCTACAAGCTCCCGATCGTCGCGGTGACGGCGAACGCGGTAAAGGGGGAGCGGGAACGGTGTCTCGCCTCGGGGATGAACGACTTTCTCACCAAGCCCTTTAAACCCCGGGATGTGATCCCCTTTCTGAACAAGCTCGAAGACCAGGGGTACTCCGCCCCGCAGGCGCCGGATGAGACTGCCCCCGCGCCCCGGCCTGCGGAGGGGAGCGCTGAGCGCCCGCCGGCGCGGCGAGGTCGGCACCTCTCCTCTGCCGGCCCGGACACCCATCCCGCGGATGAGGCTGATGTGGTGATCTGGGACAGGGAGTCGGCGATCGATTCCTTTATGGGGCAGCGAGAGGTGCTGAACAGAGTGGCCACCAACTTTCTGGTCAAGTGCGAGGGGCAACTCGGGGAGATCGAGAGGATGATCGAGGAGTCCCGGTTCAAGGACGCCCGTATTATAGCTCATGCGATCAAGGGGGGTGCCTGGAACCTGGCGGCCAAGCCCCTCGGTGACGCGGCAGCTCTCCTCGAGGATAGTACCGAGGCTGAGGATCTGCAGAGCTCCAGGGAGCTCCTCGAAAAGGTACGAAGCCGGTTCGAGGAGTTCAGAAACGAGCTGCACCGGCGTCAGGTTTCCTGAGCGCAATCAGTCCCGTCCGGTCCCGGGGAGGGAGAATCCCGGGGAGAGACACCTCAAAGAGCATCGATTCTCCCCGGGGGGTGTAACCATCGCGGATGACCCGTTGTTTTATAGATGAAGCAAGGGCAACGTGAAGGTCCCCGAGATTTCGACCTCCTTTGCTCCGGGACCTGAGTTGAGAACCCTGGGCCGGCGGATTCCGCCGGCCCTTTTCTTTTCCCTACACCTAAAGTTTCTCGATGACTCCTCCGGCGTAGGTGTATCCACCGCCGAAGGCGGCCATGCCGAGCTTCTCCCCGGAGTTCCGACGGGCGAGAACCTCCTCGAGGGCGAGAGGAATCGTACAGGAAGAGGTGTTCCCGTTGTAGGCGATGTTACTGTAGAGCTTGCCCCTCGGCTGCTTTGCCCGCTGACGGATAGCGTTGATGATGCGCTGGTTCGCCTGATGGGGGACGATGAGATCGAGGCCGTCGACGTCGGTTCCCGCCACCGCACACGCCTGTTCGAGCATCGCAATCATGCTGCGGACCGCTTCGAGATAGACCTTAGGGCCGTCCATTGCGATGTGTGCATCCCTCAGGGCGGGAACCGATAACGTAGAGCCGTCCTCGCCTTTCGCCGATATCACCGGGCGGTAGACCTTTGCGAGGGCGCCGGCGGCCTTATCGCCGCCATGGATCAGCGTCGCCGTCGCCGCGTCACCGAAGATCGGGGCGGTCGCGGGGTCGGCGGTGTCGAGTTTCGGTGAGAGAGCCTCGGTCGTGACAAGCAGTACCGGACGCCCCGGCTCCTGCTGGAGAAAATCGTAGGCTATCTGGAGCCCGTAGAGGTACCCCGAACACGCTGCGTTTATGTCATAGGCCGGAGCCTCGTAGTCCGGATCTTCCCTGGTCGCCAGGGAGTACTGAATAAGGGCCGCCATGGAGGGGGTTATCTGGGTCGGAGTGCCGGTGGAGCAGATCCAGAGTCCGATCTCCTGCGGCGTGACTCCCTGGTTCTCCAGAAGCCGCCGGGTCGCCTCCACCGCAAGGCTGAGGGCGTCTTCTCCCTCCGTGACCCAGGGGCGTGTCTCTATCCCGGTCCGCTTTACGATGTCCTCAGGAGACCAGGTCGGGCAGAGCTCGGAGATCTCCTCGTTGGTCACGGTCCTCGATCCTTTGACCCCGGCGATACCGGAGATGGCAACCTCCACTGTTCCGCTGCTGCCCCCGGTTTGGGGAGCGTGGGCGCTCCTGCGAAGAATATCGAGGCCCTCGATAATCGGCTCTCCCGGTTCCTCCCGGGTCTGGGGCTTAAGGTACTCCTCGCCCTCCACCTCCTCGATCTTTACCTTGAGCACCGGCGCTCCCACCGGGACAGTGTCACCCTGTTCCACGAGAATTTCCTCGACCACTCCATCTACCGGGGACTTGAGGTCTACCGCAGCCTTGTCCGCCTCGAGCTCGGCGATCATATCGCCGGAAGCGATCTGCGTTCCCGGGCTGACATGCCAGTCCACCACGGTGATTGACTCGTCCGAGGGGCTCGAGCCGATCGCCTCGACGAAGTGGTACCCCTTCTGAGCCGCCTCCGGCGCTTTCCAGCGCACGGAGCCGCCGAGGAGATCCACCGCCGTCTCCAGGGTACGTTTGTAGGAGGGCAGAATTTCGAGCTGGTTTGCGAAGTTACACGGGACAAAGGTGTCCGGCCGGGTGACCCGACGTATCGCAACCTTTCTGCTCGCCCCCTCGGCGACGGTGGCGGCTACCTCCGCCCCCATACCGGCGGAGTGGTTATCCTCGTGTACCACCACAAGCCGCCCGGTCTTTTCGGCGGAGGCGATTACCAGCTCCTTATCCCAGGGGGAGAGGGTTCGCAGATCGAGAACCTCCGCCTCCACGCCGTGCTCCTCGAGGGTAGCCGCGGTCTTGCGACAATGGGTGACTGTGTTGCCCCATCCCACAAGGGTAATGGCGTCCCCCGAGCGGACGACGCGGCCGGAACCAATGGGAACCAGCTGCTTCTCCACATCCGGGGATGTGGCGCTCTCCTTGTTGTTCAGGAGGTTCTTCGGGTAGAAGAAGAGGGTTGGTCTTCCGGATTCAAAGGCGGCGTTGAGCATCCCCGCGGCGTCACCGGCGGTGGAGGGCATCATGACGTCGACTCCCGGGGTGTGGGCGGCAAGGCCGTCGAAGCTCGAGGCGTGAAAGGGACCGAGGCCCGGTTTATACCCGCCACAGGAGATCATGACGATTACCGGCACCTCCCAGGCGCCGTCGGTCCTCCAGTACATGGAGCCGAGCTCCGAGACGATCTGGTTGTAGGCGATCGGCAGAAAGTCGGCAAACTGGAGAAAGGCGACCGGACGCCTCCCGGCGAGGGCCTCTCCTATCGAGACGCCGAGGATGAGGGACTCGCTCAGGGGACTGTTTCTGACCCGCCCCGGATACTTGGTGCTCAGCCCTTTTGTAACGCCGAAAACGTCCCCTTTCGGATCCTCGAGATCCTCCCCGTAGAGGGTGACCCGGTCGTCTTTTCCCATTCTCAGGTCGAGAACTTCCCGGATCGCCTCGAGCATGGTCAGCCGGTTTCCATCTGCTCCGCCGTCGGTTCCGCGGTACTCGAACTTCGCCGATGTGAGCCGCTGCGGAAGGGGGCGTTTGGCGTCGGCAAACGGTCTGGGCTCCCCGCTGCGCTGCGCCTCCTTCGCCTCTCGTCTCAGCTCCTCCCGGGTCTTTTCGTGGATCTCTTCGATCTCCTCTGTGGAGACACCACCGTCGAGGAGAACCTTCTGGAGGGCTATGAGGGGATCTCCGCTCTCCTGAACCGCCTCGATCTCCTCGGGGGTGCGGTACATTCGCTGGTCGTCGGCGTTGGTGTGGTTATGGAGTCGGTCCACTTCGAAGATGACGATCTGCGGCTTTCTGTTCTCCCGGATACCTCCGGTCACCTCCCGGAGAGACTCCCGGGCGGATAACGGGTCGCGCCCGTCGACCCGGATGATCGGAATGCCGTAAAAGCTCTCCGCCTCCCCGTCGGGGTGGGAGTAGAAGGTCTTGCCCCTCGTCTTCGTGCTGATCGCAAAGGCGTTGTCCTGGATGAGAAAGAGGATAGGGAGGGTGTCCCTGACCGCCTGGCCGAGGGCCTCGTAGACCTCGCCCTCCTGGGTCATCCCGTCACCGAGGGAGCACAGAACGATCGGCCGCTTCGGGTCGCCCTTGGCAACCTCCGCCACTCCCGCGGCCTGGAGGGCGCTGTTTCCTACCGGCCCCACGAGGCTGAGAACCCGGAGCTCCGGAGCGCTCATATGAGCGTTCATCTGCCGTCCCCGGGAGTGGGAGAGATCCTTGTTAAAGAGACTGTAGAAGAACATCCGGGGTGAGATCCCCCGGGCAAGCATGAGCGCTTTGTCCCGGTAGTGACAGTGAAGCCAGTCCTCCTCGATGAGAAACTCGTTTAGAACCGCCGTCGCCTCATGCCCCGCGCCGGAGACGTGAAAGAACGCCTCCCCTCGGCCGGTAAAACTCTGTTCGAGCAGATCCATCTCCCTAGCGGTTACCATGGTCCGGTAGAGCCCGGTGAGCTGCTCGAGACTTGTTTCCAGACTGCTCTGCTTCATGGGGCCTCCTGAATTTCCTGCGCTGTTCTATTGTTGATTCGATCCGTCAAGATACGGCACTATACCACGCAGACTCACCTGTAGTCGACCGGACCGCTTCCATAGTATATTGCGGACAAAGGAGACAGTCAGCCCATGGAGCAACGTCAGCGACAGGACTCAATGGAGGTATGCACCAACCTCGAGACCGACGCCGGTATAGTGGAGTACTACAGCCTCAGAAAACTCGCGGAAAAGGGATACCCGCAGATTGAGAAGTATCCGTTTTCCATGAAGGTTCTGCTCGAGGCGGTCCTCCGCTCGGAGAACGGCTTTGAGGTGACCAGGGAGCATGTGGAGGAGCTTCTCAGCTACGACCCTAAGGCACCGGCGGAGATCGAAGTGCCTTTCAAGCCCGCCCGGGTCCTTTTACAGGACTTTACCGGCGTGCCCTGCGTCGTCGACCTCGCCGCAATGCGTAGCGCAATGGAGCGCCTCGGCGGGGACCCGGCAAAGATCAACCCCGAGCTTCGGGTCGACCTCATAATAGACCACTCCGTGCAGGTCGACTTCTTCAACAGCTCCGACGCCCTGAGGCGGAACGCCGAGCTGGAGTTTGAGCGAAACCGGGAGCGTTACGAGTTTCTCCGCTGGGGCCAGGGTGCCCTGGAGAACTTCAACGTCGTTCCCCCGGCCAGCGGAATCTGCCATCAGGTAAATCTGGAGTACCTCGGCACGGTGGTTCAGGAGAAGCATGAAGGCAAGACAACCCTCGCCTATTTCGACTCCCTCGTCGGTACCGACTCCCACACTCCGATGATCAACGGCTTGGGCGTTCTCGGCTGGGGCGTTGGTGGTATCGAGGCGGAGGCTGCGATGCTCGGACAGCCTATCTACATGCTTGCCCCCGCGGTTGTGGGCGTGAAGCTGACCGGCGAGCTTCGACCCGGCATCACCGCCACCGACCTGGTTCTCCGGATTACCGAGATGCTCCGGGCTCACGGAGTTGTCGGAAAGTTCGTCGAGTTTTTCGGACACGGCCTGTCACAAATGACGGTACCCGACAGGGCGACGATCTCGAACATGGCGCCAGAGTACGGGGCGACGGTCGGATATTTTCCCATCGATCATCAGACCCTCGATTATATGTACAACACCGGGCGACCCGAGGGGCTCATCAAGCTCGTCGAGCGTTTCGCCCGGGAGCAGGGTCTGTTCCGGACCGACGAGACAGCGGACCCGGAGTTCGAGACGGTCCTCGAGCTCGACCTTTCGGAGGTTACCGCAAGCGTAGCCGGGCCGAAGCGGCCCCAGGACCGGATCTCCCTTCAGGACGTGGGCAGGAGCTTCCGCACCGCCCTCACCACCCCCGCGGGCAACCAGGGCTACGGCCTTTCTACCGAAGATGTGGCCAAGAGCGCGGAGGTAGAGCTCCCGGAAGGTGGAACGCACCAGCTCAAGCACGGTGATGTTGCTATCGCGGCGATTACAAGCTGTACGAATACGAGCAATCCCTCGGTGCTCCTTGCCGCCGGCCTCCTTGCAAGAAAGGCTTATGAACGCGGTCTGACCCGCAAACCGTGGGTCAAGACCAGTTTTGCCCCGGGTTCCATGGTCGTCACCGAGTACCTCCAGCGTACCGGTCTGATGGAGTTCCTCGAGAAGCAAGGCTTCTACCTCGTCGGCTACGGCTGCACCACCTGTATCGGCAACAGCGGCCCCCTCCCGGAGCCGATCGCCCGGGGAGTCGAGTCCTCGAATCTGGTGGTTGCCGGAGTGCTTTCGGGCAACCGGAACTTCGAGGGGCGTATCAACCCGCACACCAAGGCAAACTACCTCATGTCACCGCCTCTTGTTGTAGCGTACGCGGTTGCGGGCACCGTTGATATCGATCTGGCGAATCAGGCTATCGGAACCGATCGGGCGGGAGAGCCTGTCTATCTCCATGAGATCTGGCCGACCGCTGAGGAGCTTCGGGATCTTGTCCGCCAAGCTCTCGACCGGGACTCCTTTATCAAGAGTTACTCCAACCTCGAGGACGCGAATCCCGAGTGGAACCAGATCGAGTTGACCGACTCGGACATCTACGACTGGAAAGGGGAGAGCACCTACATTCAGGAGCCGCCGTTTTTTACGGAGATGGACCTCTCCACCAACAAGATCGAGCCGATCAGCGAGGCGCGCTGTCTCGTAATGGCCGGGGACTCGACCACTACCGACCACATCAGCCCGGCGGGACCGATCGATCCGAAAAGTCCCGCGGGACAGTACCTGTTGGAGCACGGTGTGCCTAAAGAAAAGTTCAACTCCTACGGCAGCCGGCGGGGCAATGACCGGATTATGACTCGCGGGACCTTTGCCAATATTCGATTCCGCAACAAGATTGCCCCGGGAACTGAAGGTTCTTTTACAACGTACTGGCCGACAAGCGAAGTTATCAGTATCTTCGACGCTGCTGAGCGGTATAAGAAGGAGGGGACGCCGACGGTGGTTCTTGCAGGCAAGGACTACGGTATGGGCTCCTCCAGAGACTGGGCGGCTAAAGGGACGCAACTGCTTGGAATTCGGGCGGTCATTGCGGAGTCTTTCGAGCGGATACACCGGAGCAATCTTGTCGGCATGGGGGTGTTGCCCCTTCAGTTTAGCGCCGGCGAGAGTTATGAGAGCCTCGGCCTTACGGGAAAAGAGGTTTTTTCGATCCCCGTGGATGAGAGCGTCTCTCCGAAGACGACGATCACCGTGGAGGCTCGGGATCCGCAGAGCGGCAGCGTCAAGAGTTTTGACGTTATCTGCCGTCTCGACAGCCCCGTGGAGATCCAGTACTACCGTAACGGTGGTATTCTCCAGACGGTGCTGCGCAAATTTGTAGCCTAAGGCTGGGTTTTTCCAGTAGGTTAGCGGGGGTGTGTTTTGGGGGATTTTCACACTCCATTTTCAAGGCTGTCGATTATCGGCAGCCTTTTTTTTGTCCTCTCTCCTCTCCCGGGGCTCCCTTGGTAGACCTGGGGGAGAGCAGCAGTTAGACTTGATGGGTAAGGGGAGAAGATGCGCCAAACAAGCTTCGTAATCATCTTGGCAGGATTGATCACCCTGCCGCTTTCCGGCCAGGAGGATGAGTTCCAGAATCTCGTCGACCAGGCGAGGAGCGCCTACGAGGAGGGCTCCTACCAGGAGTCCGTCGATCTCTATCGGGAGGCGATTTCCCTCGATGAGGAGAATGCCGCTGTCTACTACAACCTTGCGAACGTCCTCTACGACATGGAGGACTACGGCGAGGCCGTTTCGGCCTACGAGAACTCCCTCGACCGGGGAGCGTCGGACCTCAGGGTCTACTACAATCTCGGCAACGCCCACTATCGCAACGGCGACCTCGATGCCGCCCTCGAGGCGTATGAGGAGGCTCGGGCGGCAGGAGAGGGGGAGGGTCCTGACGGGCAGCTTACGGTCAATCACGCCCGAACCCTCATGCAGCTCGATCGCCTCGAGGAGGCGGCGGAGCTTCTCGAGAGCTACCTCGAGGAGAACAGCGAGGACGAGACGGCGTGGTTTCACCTCGGTAACATAGCCTACGACCGGGAGGAGTTCGAACAGGCCGCCGCTCACTTTGAAAGGGCCGTGGAGATTGACGAGGAGTTCCTCCGGGCACAGTTCAACCTCGGAAACACGCGCTACCGCATCGGTGCGTATCGGGAGGCTGCTTCCGCCTTTGAGGCTGTTGTTGACCGGGAGCCTGATAATCGTGACGCCCTATACAACCTCGGGCTCAGTTATGTCGCTCTCGCTGAGTCCCTCTCCCCGGAAGGAGAACAGAACTGATGGCCCGTAAGAAACAGAAGGATCTGGGGCTGAAGATACTTGTCATAAACTGCGGCAGCTCCTCCCTGAAATACGAAGTCTACGAAATGCCCTCCCGGGAGAGTCTCGGAAGGGGTGTGGTCGAGCGGATCGGGCAGGCCCAGGGTAATCTGGTTCAGAACTCCTGGAACGGGACGATCGAGAGGGAGGAGCCGGTGGGGGACCATAACCGTGCCCTTACCCTCATGAGCGAGGCGCTTACCGACGAGCACAATGGAATCCTCGACTCCCTCGAGGAGATCTCCGGCATTGGGCATCGGGTGGTACACGGAGGGGAGAAATACGCCGAGTCGGTGGTCATTGATGAGAGCGTGATCAAAGCGATCGATGAGAACATCGAGCTCGCCCCGCTCCACAATCCCGCAAACCTCACCGGGATCATCGAGGCGATGGAGCTTTTCCCCAAAAGACCCCAGGTTGCGGTCTTTGATACCGCCTTTTATCAGACGCTCCGGCCCCAGGCGTACCTCTACGGCCTTCCCCGGGAGCTCTACGAGAAGTACCGAATACGTCGTTACGGATTTCACGGTACCAGTCACCGGTTTGTCGCCTCCGAGGCGCTGAAACTGGTCAAGCGCTCCGGGGAGAACACAAACGTCATCTCCTGCCACCTCGGCAACGGCGCATCGATCACCGCTATCTCCAACGGACGCGCCATCGACACATCCATGGGTTTTACCCCCCTCGAGGGACTCATGATGGGTACAAGAAGCGGCGATATCGACCCGGCGATCATCTTCTATCTTCAGGAACGGGGCTACACCGGGGAGCAGCTCAACAGGCTGCTGAACAAGGAGAGTGGCCTGCTCGGCCTGTCGGGTATCTCCAACGACCTGCGGGATCTCGAGGAAGCCGCCGAGCGGGGCGACCGGAACGCGATGGAAGCCCTCGATGTCTACGCGTATCGTATCCGCAAGTATATCGGCGCCTACGCGGCCAACATCATCAAGATGGACGTACTCGTCTTTACCGGAGGTATCGGCCAGTACGGTACCCGGATGAGGGAGCGGATCTGTCAGCGCCTCGAGAATATCGGCATCCATATGGACTACAGGAAGAACCTCGAAAACGGTCCCCGGGAGGGGATAATCTCCATGGACTACTCTCCGACGACCATCGTCGTAGAGCCGACAAACGAGGAACTTCAGATCGCGATCGACACCTTTCAGCTGTGCTGCGGCGTCTGACGCCGGAGGATGCGCTCCTCGCGCGTCGATGCAACCGTCTCTTTCTCGAAAAAACCTCATCTCCCCCTGCCTCTGTGAGAGAGGATCTGTTCTACTGTGAGACCCGCCGTTTCAAGGAGTTGGCCCTCTCCCGCTTCCGTGGGGAGAAGCTCTTTGTCCTCTGCGCCGATGAGGAGGACGCTCTCGAGGAGACCGCCCGGCTCCTCGAGGCGGACAATCCACCGGCGAACCTGATCAGTGCCGCCTTTGCCGCCGAAGCGTGGCTCGCCCGGCCCGATCTGCTCCGGTACAGCGGCAAACAGCACGGGTGGGAGCTCTACCTCATGCGCCCTGCAACCGGTATCAGAGGCTCCTACATGGATGAGGCGGCGATGGAGCGGCTCATCCTCGAGGAAGCAGGGCTCCCGATAGTAGCTGTGAGGCTGCTGTTCCTCGACAAGAGCTACCGTCGGGGCGAGAAACTCGACCCGGAGGCACTGATAAAGGAGTCAGACCTCACCAGACGAACGGAAAAGCGACGTCCCCAGGCGCGTAAGCTCCTCGAAGAAGCAACCGACCTCGCCTCGGGGGCACGGAGCGTCGACCCGGAGTACCGGTGCGAGGCGCCGGGTCGCTGCTCGGTCTGTCGCAGGGAGCTCGAGGATCTCCCGAAACACAACGTCCTCACCCTTGTCCGGGGCGGGCGGGAGGCGAGGCAGCTCTACATGGAGGGGATCGAATCGATTCTCGATATTCCCGAGGAGGTCGACCTCACCTGGAGGCAGACTATACAGCTGCGAAGCGTTCGTACCGGCCGGCTCCAGGTAAACAGGGAGCGGCTGCAACGGTTTCTCAGCCGCCTCCACCACCCGAGGGTCTACCTCGACTTCGAGGCGTTCAACGCGGCGATACCCCCGGTAACGGGAGTCGGTCCCTGGGAGCACGTTCCCTTCCTCTTTTCGATACATCGGCAGGAGCGTCCCGGGGAACAGCTGAGTAACCACACCTTTATGATGAGACCCGGCCGGGACGAGCGGCTCGGGATGTTTCGCTCCCTTGTGAAGCTGTGCGAAGACGCCGGGAGCGTGATCGTCTTCAGCGCTGCCTTTGAGGCGTCAATGATCCGGCAGCTCGCCGGCCTCGCCGGGGAAAAGGAGCGGGGCGAGGCTCTTATCGGTGGGATCGTTGATCTCCTCGAGCCGTTCAACGATTTCGTCGTTTATCACCCCGAACAGCTCGGAAAGGTCTCGATGAAGCGGATTGTGCCGATCTTTACCGAGGAGAGCTACGAGGACCTCGAGGTGCAGGATGGCCTCGAGGCTAATCTCGCCTACGGGGAACTGTTTTTTCGAGAGGAGAGAGAGGCGGAACCGGTGCTTCGTCGTCTCGAGGAGTACTGCATCCAGGATACCTCGGGGATGGTCCGCCTCGTCGAGCGCCTCGAAAGCCTCCGGGAGCCGGCCTGAGCCGGTCGCCTCTCCCAAAAGACAAAAAAAAAGAGGCCGCCCCGGAACCCGCGAGGCGGCCGTGAAATCTCATATCGGAATCGCGGCTACTCGACTTGGAAATAGTTGAAGCTTGCGGCGATGCTGTTTGTCCTGAGGGAGAAGTAATCCCCATCAAGAACTTCAGGGTCGAGGGTAACGTAGAAGCGCACCGGGGCGGTTGGATCGAGGACGCCGACCTCACCGGTTCTGGTGTTGACACGAATGTTTACAGGCACATCCCGGTCGAGAAAACGCATGAGGTCGTTCATGGTGAAGTTCACACCCATGTTGCGCAGGGCGGCGATTATGTCGAGGCTGAGGTAGTCCTCTTCAGCAACCTGACGCAGGTCGCTGTTACGCCGGATAAGGGAGTTGCGGGCGAGAGACATGCTGCTGTTACTGCTGCTCTCGTAGACCTGGGCGCGAAATCCGTAGTGTTCCGGGTGGTCGCGGCGAGTGGACTCTCTGGTGTCGAGGTTGAGCCAGAGCAGGTAGCTCTCGCCGGCTCCCCAGGAGCTGCCGCCGAGGGCAGGGTCCTCCACACCAACATGGATACCGAAGCCCGCGTGATACTCCCCTCGGGAGAGAGCCTGTTCGCTCGCATACCCTCCGTCGACGTAGCGGATAGTGAACTCAAGCTCATATATCCCACTCTGTTCTGCCGGTCGGTCGATTCGGGCGCGCCCCGCCCGGGTGTCGGACTGAATGAGCCGGCCCCCCTCTGTCGACCAGCTGCCGTCTCCTGCTCGCCATTCGCCCATAGAAGAAAAGCTGTCGTTGATCTGCTGAGCTCCCGCCGTGGAGAGAGCGAGGAGCAGTACCATTGCGGTAAGCAACCATTTTTTCATCGATCTTCCTCCTGTAGTACATTCGATACCCGGCCGACCGGCGCGGGTTCTCCCTCGTAATATGGTAGGCGCGAATCCCCTTAACCGCAAGAAATCCGAAGCGTTTCTTTGTGGACAAAGGAATAGAGCCTTTCTAAACTAAAACAAATGCAACAATCGAAGGTAACAGTCCCACCCACTCTCCCCGGGAGTTTCATTCAGGCCCAAGCCCCCCGTCTTGTCTACGGTCCAGGCAGCCTCCAGGCGGTTCCGGGGATTTTGGAAACCGTGAGCCCCGGAGGCTCGGTTCTTCTCGTCACAGGCAACTCCGCCTTCGCCTCCGGGGGCTTCGGCCCGCGGCTCATGCAGCTCCTCCGGGAGCATCACCACGAGGTAGTAAACGTTCGGGTCCACGGGGAGCCGAGCCCCCAGGTCGTGGACGAGGCGGTAAGAGAGGCTCAAAACAGCTTGGGAGGCGGAGTCGCGGCTGTTCTCGCCCTAGGCGGAGGGTCGGTCATTGACGCCGGCAAAGCGGCGGCGGCGGCGCTCTGCGAGGAGGGCTCGATCAAGGATTTCCTCGAGGAGGTGGGCAGCCGAACGCCGTCGGGCAGAAGGGTCAGGCTCATCGCCGCGTCCACCACCGCAGGTACCGGGAGCGAGGGCACGAAAAACGCTGTTCTCAGCGAGATAGGCGAGGGGGGCTACAAGAAGAGCCTGCGTCATCCCAACTACGTCCCGGATGTCGCCGTTTTAGACCCGGAGCTCCATCTCGGAGTTCCCAGGGAGGTAACCGCGGCGAGCGGCCTTGACGCGATCACCCAGCTCCTCGAGGCGTATGTGTCCACCGACGCGACACCCTTCACCGACGCTTACTGCTGGATCGGTCTGCGTGAGGCCGCCTGGGCGTTTCCTCGGGTCCTCGAGGAACCCTCGGATCTCGAGGCCCGGGGTGCGATGGCCCTCGCCGCGTATCTGTCGGGCCTCTCCCTCGCCTCGGCAAATCTCGGACTCGTCCACGGCGCTGCCTCACCCCTCGGCGCCGCCCGCCGGATTCCTCACGGGGTAGTCTGCGGGACCCTCGTTGCGGAGGTCACCGCCCGGAGCGTCTCCTTTCTCTTCGGCGAACAGAAGGGAGAGGGGCTCTCCCTCGCCGAGGGCGCGGACGGTGAGATGGCGCGGTACAAATACGCCACCGCCGGAAGATTGCTCTCCGGCAAGATGAGCCTCGACGACCGTGACGGGGCACGGGAGCTGGTGAGATGGCTGCGGGAGATAGAACTGACCAGTGCGATGCCGAGTCTCGGCGGATACGGCTTTACTCCGCAACAGATCGACATACTCGCCCCGGCCTGCGGGGACAAGAAGCAACCGGTCAGCTTCGACGATACGGCCACGGCGGCGACCCTCAAGGCGAGGCTGTAGATGGCGGGGTTCCTCACGCTTTGTCTCACCCCGACCTTTCAGCGGACCCTCCGCTTCCCGAAGGTCGAGAGAGGGGAGGTCAACCGGAGCAACGAGTACCGTCTCGACGCGTCGGGAAAAGGAATAAACGTCACCAGAGTGCTTCAGCAGCTCGGTTTCGAGGCCACACATCTGACCCATCTCGGCGGCGCCGGGCGGGAGAGCTTTCTCGCCCTCGCCTCGGCCGACGGTATCGTCGTCGACTGGGTGGAGAGCGAAAGCGAGATCCGCACCTGCTACACCGTCCTCGACGACGCCGACCGCTCGACTACGGAGCTGGTGGAGGAGGCCGCGCCTGTGGGCGCGGGCACCGAGGAGCGTTTGATGACACGATACCTCGAGCTTCTGAGCGACCACCATACCGTGATCATCTCCGGGGCAAAGAGCGCCGGGTACAGCAAGGCGATCCTCCCCTGGCTTGTCAAAGAGGCTAAGGAGGCGGGGCTTCGGGTTATCGCCGACTTCCGGGGACCGGACCTCGAGGCGGCTCTCGAGCACCGTCCGGACCTGATCAAGCCGAATCTCTCGGAGTTCGCCGCTACATTTCTCGCCCCCCACCGCTCTTCTCCCTTCGGCCCTCAAAGGGCGAAGGCGGTCAGCGAGGAGACAACCTCGACGGATCTCAAGGAGTCGGCAAAGCAGAAGATGCGGGAGATCGCCGATGAGGGGACCGCGGTGGTTCTCACACGAGGCGGCAAGCCGACCTTGTTCGCCTTTCCCGGAGGAGTGACGGGCGAGGTCTCCCCAATAGAAATCGAACCGTTGAACACGATCGGCTGTGGGGACGCGTTTACCGCGGGCTTCGCCGCGGAGTGGGTCGAGTCAGGGGAACTC
>JBKHDM010000002.1:0-68359 GCA_046541355.1 Spirochaetaceae bacterium | reverse complement strand
TCAGCTCAGCCCGGCCGTAGACAAAGAAGAGGGAGAAAAACACGAGAGCCGAGGCGACAAGAAAGATGCTCCCCGCAACATAGGCGACGGGCGTGTTGAAGTAGGCGCCGAGCTCCCGTTGCGTTACGGCGCTGATCACCTTAGCCTTGCTCTGCACGTTTTCCCTCCTGGGTTATCCGCCGGAACAGCCGTTCTACGTCCTCATCCTTGATCGGCCCGTCATACTCTATCTTTCCACGGTGGAGAATGATGACCCGGTCACACACCGCCGCGACCTCGCTGAGGATGTGGGTGGAAAACAGGATCGTCCGCTCCCGGCCGATGTTTTTGACCAGGGCGCGGACATCGGCGGTCTGGTTCGGATCGAGGCCGCTTGTCGGCTCGTCGAGAATGACCAGACCGGTCTCGCTCAGGAGGGTCCGGGCGAGGCCTACCCGCTGCCGGTACCCCTTCGAGAGCGTGCGGATCGGCTTGTGGACCGCCTCCTCGAGGGCGCACAGTCGGATCGCCTCCTCGAGGCTCTCTCTCCCTTTGACCCCTCGCAGTCGCGCCTCAAAGGTGAGATAGTCATAGACGAGCATCTCATCGTAGAGGGCGGCGCTCTCGGGAAGGTAGCCGATCTGCCCTCGGATTTCCGGAGAGTGGGGTCCGTAGGGAGTCCCGTCGAGGGTAATGGTCCCGGAGGTAGGCTCGAGGTATCCGGCCACCATCTTGATGGTTGTGCTCTTTCCCGCTCCGTTCGGCCCGAGTAAACCAACCACCTCACCCCGTTTCAGGGAGAAGGAGATGCCGTCAACGGCGAGAAAGTTTCCGTAGCTCTTGGTAAGTTCCCTGCACTCGATCATGACTGGTTGGCAAGAATAACACGCTCCTCGCCGGATGCAAACTGATCTGTCAGCGCAACAGCTCGAGGACCTCGCTGTTCCGCAGCCGGCTGTTGCCCTCGGCGTAGTCGGCGGCGGTGTAGCCGCTTCTGTCTCTGATCCTCGGGTCGGCCCCGAGTTCCAGAAACGTCCGTATCACCGGCTCCTCGCCCCTGCGCAGGCATGCGATCATGAGCGCCGTCATCCCGTCCCGGTCATCGGTCCGGTTAACCTCGGCGCCGTAGTCGACAAGGAGCCGGAGGATCTCGGGGTTCTTGGAGAAGGCCGCCGCCTCCATCAGGAGGGTGACGCCCATCGGACCGGACGCCTCGGGGTCCGCACCCGCCTGGAGGAGAACCTCGACGACCGCGGGGGGCGCGTTGTTGACAACCGCCTCCATCAGAGGTGTCCGGTTGAACCGCAGGGTTGTCTGGTCCGCCTGCGCTCCGCGCTCGATGAGTAGCTGTGTAACCTCGGGATTGTCATTCCAGCTCGAAGCGTAATAGAGGGGAGTCCAGTGCTGGACGGTGCTGTCGTCCTCGGTGAGGGAGGCGCCGAAGTCGATGAGGGCATCGGCAACCTCCGGGTTCCCGTTGAGGCCCGCCGCCATCATCAGGGGGGTTCTGCCGAGGTAGCCGTAACTCTGGTCCGGGTCGGCCCCCGCCTCAACGAGGGCGATAAGCACCTCGGGGTTCGCGTTGTACCCCGCAGCCTTCATTACAGCCGTCTCTCCGCGATTGTCCCTGGCGTCCACCGACGCCCCTGAGCTGATCAAGAAATTTATTACATCTACCGCCTCATTCTCTTTGGCCGCCCACATGAGAGGAGTCATCCCGCTCAGGTCGCGGCTGTCGATGCCGTCGAGATCCCGCAGTCCACGTCGGGCGTCACCCAGGTTTCCCGAGGCGAAGAGGTCGAAGGGCGCTTTCTGAGCCGCCGCACCGACCGTTAGAAGCAAAAATAGAAGGACCGCCGCGCTGTTTCTGACCATAAGGCTCCTCTCCTGAAGTGTAAAAGTACTGATATCAGCACTCTCGGGTGTACGAATCATTACTAATGATCCCATGATCCACTTTAGTTGGAACTTTTTTTTGACAGCGTGATAGGGCAATGATACACTTTGGCTAACCAAAATTCTTTAGGAGGTCCTTCAGATGAAGAAGCTGTCGCTTTTCCTCATCCTGGCGGTTCTGCTCGGTACCGCGCTGTTTGCCGGTGGACAAGGCGAGCAGGCTGAAGGCGGGGATGACGAATACGAGATCGTTATGATCGTCAAGCTCGAAGGTGTAGCTTGGTTCGATAACATGCGTCTTGGTATCCAGGCCTTTAACGAGGAGTTCGACGATGTAGACGCTTTCCAGACCGGTGCGGACACTGCAGATCCCGCCGCTCAGGTTGCCCTCGTCGAGGATCAGATCGCCCGGGGTGTGGACGCCATCCTGGTAGTGCCCAACGACCCCGCCTCTCTGGTGCCTGCTTTCACCCGGGCCAACGCCCAGGGAATCATCACCCTCACCCACGAGGCGTCGGTACAGCAGCAGGTCAGCTACGACGTGGAGGCGTTCGACAACATCGCCTACGGTCGGCACATGGCCGAAGTCATGGCTGAGTGGATGGATGGAGAGGGCGTATGGCAGCCGTTCGTCGGACATCTGACCTCCACTACCCACAACGAGTGGGTCGACGGTGAGGTGGAACTCATCAGCGAGGAGTACCCGGACATCACCCAGGCGACCGATCGGATCGAGGAGCAGGAAAACCAGCAGATCGCTTACGAGCGGACCCTGGAGCTTCTGCGGAGTTACCCCGATCTTAAGGCGGTCATGGGTAGCGCCATGAGCACCGTTCCCGGTGCGGCCCGGGCCATCGAAGAGATGGACATGATCGGCGAAGTCGCCGCGTTCGGCACCTGTCTCCCCTCGGTTGCGGGTGACTACATCGAGAGCGGTGCCGCAGTCTCCATTCACTTCTGGGTACCCGCGGATGCCGGCTACGTTACCGCCCACGCGGCGTACATGACCCTCGAGGGCATGGAAGTAACCGACGGTACCGACATGGGTCGCCCCGGTTACGAGAGCGTAACCGTCCGCCCCAACGACTCCGGTGTCCCGGTCATCTACGGCCAGGCATGGGTTGACGTAAACGCGGACAACCTCGACGACTGGAGAGACGCCAACGGGGACTACACGCTGTAACCGTTTTTCTCTACAGCTAAGACTCTTTTTCACGGTTCCCCGGGGAGCATCGCTCTCCGGGGAACGCTTTGTGTGGATAATTCCTTTAGTATGAGTAGTGAATCCCCTAGGACGACGGAGCTGTAATGTCGGATAACATCTTAGAAGTGCGGAGCGTAAGCAAGGCGTACGAAGGCGTACAGGCGCTCGATCAGGTTTCTCTTTCTATCAAGCGGGGCTCGGTCCACTGCCTGGTGGGAGAGAACGGATCCGGCAAGTCCACCCTTATCAAGATCGTTGGTGGGGTAGTGGCACGGGATAGTGGAGAGGTTGTTCTCGACGGACAAACCTTTGAGAAGCCCTCGGCCATCGACGCCATCAGTGCCGGTGTGCAGATCATCTACCAGGATCTCTCCCTCTTTCCGAACCTCTCGGTGGCGGAGAACATCTCAATCAACCAGTTGATCGAGCGGGGGGCTAAGACCTTTGACTGGTCCGAAATCAGGAGTGTTGCCAAGGCCGCCCTCGATGAGATCGAGGAGAGTCTCGATCTGGACGCGCGGGTTGAAACGCTCTCCATGGCGAAGAAGCAGGTCGTTGCGATCAGTCGTGCCCTCACCCAGAGCGCGAAGCTGATTATTATGGACGAGCCCACCAGCGCGATAACCCGGGAGGACGTCGACCACCTCTTTGCGGTGATCGACAAGCTGAAAAAGAAGGGAATCGCGACGCTCTTTGTGAGCCACAAGCTCAACGAGGTATTTGAAATCGCCGAGACGGTCACGGTGATCCGGGACGGAAAGAAAGTTGGTGACTATCCAGCTGAGGAGCTGGACAATGACAAGCTGGTCTTTCTCATGACCGGTCGGAAAATCGAATACGAGCCGTACATATACGAGGCGCGGCAGCCCGATGAGAAGCCTGTTCTGACGGTCGAAGCTCTTACGCGGCCAAAAGAGTACTCGGACGTCTCCTTTTCCATCCGTTCCGGTGAGATCCTGGGGCTTACCGGTCTGATCGGGTCGGGACGGACCGAGGTGGCTCAGACGATCTTTGGCCTGACAAAGCCACGGTCCGGTCGCATTCTCGTAGAGGGCGAGGAAGTAACGATCCGAAATCCCCGGGACGCCCAGCGGCTCGGGATCGCGTATCTGCCGGAGGATCGCCTGCACCAGGGGCTGTTTCAGCACCAGTCGATCGGGGACAACGTCGTTGTCACCATTCTCAAGCGTCTGCTCGGAAAGGTAGGCATACTCGACATGGAGCAGAAAAAGGCGGAGGAGAATCGCTGGGTCAAGGAGCTTGCCATAAAAACGCCGAGTGCCGAGAACCCCGCGAGTAGCCTCTCCGGGGGCAACCAGCAGCGGGTCGTTATCGCCAAGTGGCTCGCTACGGATCCGAAGGTCTTTATCCTCGATGGTCCGACGATCGGGATAGATATCTCCTCTAAGCAAAAGATTCACGACACGATCCGGGAGCTCGCAAAAAGCGGCATGGCTATTATCATGATATCCGACGAGATCGACGAGGTTCTGAAAAACTGCAACCGGGTACTCGTCATGCGTAAAGGAAAGATCATCAGCGAGATAACCGACACGGTTAACACGCCGGAAGACGACGTTTTCGATCTGGTAACCGGTAAGAAGGATGAGGTGGCCTGAACATGGTTGAGTTTGCCAAGCGGATGTTCCGACACAACGAGACCTACCTCGTTGTCATAATCGTGGTTTTTTCTATCGCCATCACCTCGGTCAATCCCGCCTTTCTGCGGATTGATAACATTATGAGTCTTCTGAAAAACAGCGCGGGAACGGCGATGCTCGCGGTCGGCTTTTTCATGATTCTGCTCACTGGAGACGTGGATGTCTCCTTTCCGGCGATCGCGATATCCGCCCAGTACATTGCCGTGCGAACCCTGATCGCGATCAACTCCGACAGTCTCTTTCTCGCCTTTGCGATAGCCATTACCGTTGGCCTGGTCTACGGAGCCATAAACGCGTTTTTCGTGACCAAGTTCGGTCTCCAGGCGCTCATTGTGACCTTGGGGACCTCGAACGTCTTCCACGGCGCCCTTTTGGAGTTTGTCGGAACCGAGGCGGTAAACGTCGGAGAGCTTCCGGAGGCGTTCAAGATCTACGGCACGGCGAATCTCTTTTTCATCCCCCGAGCCGGCGGCTCCGCCGTCGGGTTCTCCGCCTTCGTTGTGGTACTCATCGGTATTCTCTTTGTGAGCTATCTCATCCTTCGGTTTACCATCCTCGGGCGCGGCATTTACGCTATCGGTGGTGATCCGGAAGCGGCAAGACGGGCGGGTTTCAACGTAAAGCGGATTCAGCGGTTCGTCTTTATCTATGCGGGCCTCCTTGCGGGGATCATGGGTGTCACCCATATCTCTCTCATTTTTCACGGTAACCCGAACTACATCGTTGATTCCGAGCTGCTGCGGGTCATCGCAAGCGTCGTTCTCGGCGGCGCTCTGATCACCGGAGGTAAAGGCACGCTCACCGGCACGATGCTCGGTGTTCTCATGATCGCGATTCTGGAAAAGAACCTTGTTCTCCTCGGGCTCTCCTCTTACTGGCAGGAGTTCTTTGTCGGCTTCATCATTGTTCTCGGTGTGAGTATTACGCATATCCAGGACTCGATCCGCAACCGGCATGCAGTCCAGATCGTGCGAAGTCAGTAGCATTAGGAGAAAAGCGTGGACGCAAAACGTGCAAACAACCTGACCCTGGCGACAATCTTCGTCATCGTCACCGCAATTATGGCAATCTCCCTGCCCGACCGGTTCATGACGCTCATAAACTGGCGGTCTATGGCGCTTCAGTTCCCCGAGTACGGTCTGCTCGCCTTCGGGATCATGCTCGCCATGCTCACCGGCGGCATAGACCTCTCACTGGTCTCCATCGTGAGCCTCTCGGGGGTGCTCTCGGGAATGTTTTTGAGCCGTCACGCCGAGTTGGGTCTGCCCCCGGGGATAACCATCCTGATCGCCATAGTAATAGCTCTGGTAACGGCGGCTCTCTGTGGCCTGCTCAACGGTGTGCTCATCGCCTTTGCTAATGTGCCTGCGATTATCGCTACCCTTGGAACCAACGGGCTCTTCCTCGGAATCGCGATCGTCCTGACCAGGGGGCACGGTATCCAGGGGTTTCCCTCGCAGTTCATCATGATCGCAAACGGGATGACCCTCGGAATTCCGAATAACTTTATTATCTTTGTTGTAATCGCCCTGCTGATCGGACTGCTCCTCTCCAGGAGCCGCCTCGGTTTTCAGATGAGGCTTCTCGGGGCGAGCCCCGAGGCGGCTCAGTACTCAGGCATCAACAACCGCAGCGTCCTTATCAAGACCCACATCCTTGCGGCCCTCCTTGCAGGGGTCGCCGCGATCATCATCATTTCCAAGGTTAACTCGATCCGTCCCGGCTACGGCTCCGGCTATCTGCTGCTGTCGGTGCTCATCGCGATTCTCGGCGGAACCAACCCCGCCGGCGGCTTTGCCACCACCCTCGGAGTCACCCTCGGTATCTTTACCATGCAGGTCCTCACAAGCGGACTCAACATCATCGGCTTTCTCCCGTTCTTTCGTCGTTTCATCTACGGAGTCTTCCTGCTCGCGGTCATGGTGATTCACCACTACCGGAAACAGTCAGGAGAGTTCAGACTACCGATACCGAAGATGAAAAAAAGTTAAAAAAACAGTTACAAAAAAGACGAACTCCCGGCGCCTCCTAGGGTTGGAGGCGCCCCTCGAAGAGGACCGGCTTTCGGTCAAAGAGGATCCTTCCGCCGCCACGCATCTCCTTGACGATATCCCAGTGGAGGGCGGAGTCGTTTTTTCCACCCGCCTCACTGTATGAGCGACCCAGGGCTATGTGGGTCGTTCCTGCGATCTTCTCATCGAGGAGTATGTCGTTGGTAAAGGTTGTCAGGGCGTTGTTGGTCCCCAGGGCAAACTCTCCCACCCGTCGTGCGCCTTCATCCATATCGAGAATGGAGTGAAGAAACGACTCGTTGCTGCGAGCGGTTGCCTCAACAACCTCCCCCCCTGAAAAGGTGAGCCTGATGCCCTCCATCAGGACGCCAGCAAAGACTCCAGGGTTGGAAAAGGTTATGTACCCTTCCACCGAATCCTCTAGGGGGGCGGTAAAGATCTCCCCTCCCGGCATATTGACGTGGCCGTCGTCGATGATAAAGGTCCGCCCCTCGGTTGAAAAGGTGAGGTCGGTGTCCTCGGCCTCGATGCGAACCTCCCGGGTACCGTCGAAGCGCTCCTTGAGCCTCTCGAGCCGCTCGGTCTCACCCCGCCAGTCAATAAGACAGGCGTTGAACCAGAGCTCCATCATCTCCTCGCTGCTCACCATCGCCTGCTGGGCGAACAGTGCGTTCGGTATGCGGCAGATTGTCCAACGGGTCTTCCGAGTCCGGAGGGCGGAAATGTTTCCTTCGGCTCTCCGGTGGGCGCTCAAAAGCTGCTCTTTTACACCCTTGAACTCGTGGAGATTGGGCGCTCCCCGCAGGTCGATACAGACGTCCGCCCACTCCATCGCCGAAGCGTAGAGCTCCGGAACCCAGTCGATCTGCTCATCCGAGCCTGCGACCATGAGCGAGCGTTCGAGCTCCGCTCCGTGGAACAGAACCTGCGGGTAGGCTCCCCGCTCCACCACCCGGCGGTATACCGCTCTTGTGAGGGGGTAGGCGTCGGTCTCCCGCATGATTATGAGAACCCGTTCCGTCGCCTCTACGCCCACTGAGTGGTCTGTTAGAACCTCTGCAAGCTCCTGCCACCTCTTGTCGCTGTTCACTCCGCTGCCTCCGCAAGTGCGTGTACGGTTCCCTTCGTCTCCTGATAGAGAGAGCGATACTGCCGGTACGCACGGTCATATACCGTTGCCGCCGCCTCCCGAGGGTCTATTCTCCGTGCCTCAGGTAGCAGGTCGGGGATCTGTTCCTTTGATATCACCCCCGCCTCCACCGCCGCGAGGAGTGCGTCGCCGTAGGCGGCGCCGGGGGAGTCCCGCAGGAGCTGGGGCTTACCGATAATATCGGTAACGATACGCATCCATACGCTGTTTCTCGTACCTCCACCGATGGCGTAGAGGGTGGTGACCTCTGCCCCGGAAGCCTCCATCTCCTCGAGGTTGTGGCGGATGGAGTAGCCTACAGCCTCGAGCATGCTCCGGTATATGTCCGCCCTGGTGTGGGAGAGAGTGAGCCCCGCGATAACCCCCCGGGCCTTCGGGTCGTTCAGGGGGGTGCGCTCTCCGCTGAAGTAGGGAAGAGTCATGACGCCTCGGGAGCCGGGAGGTACCGAGGCCGCCTGTTCGGCAAGGGTTTGGTAACTCCCGGAGCGATCCTCGGAGTGGGGTAGAAACTCTCGTCTGAACCACTCGGTAAGGGAGCCGGCGGTTGCGGTTCCCCCGGCGTAGGCGAAGCTGCCGGGCCATAGAAAGGGGGAGGGCCAGAAGGTACCGCCGGGCTTGAGGGAGTCTGTAAGAGCTATAAAGAAGGTGGAGCTGCCGTACATGATCATCGTCTCCCCGACCTCCGACACGCCCGCGGCGACGGCCTCCGCCGCGGCGTCGGCTGTGCCGGCGATCACGGGGGTGCCGATTGCCAGGCCGCTCGCCTCGCAAGCGTCGGCGGTAACCGTTCCCACCCGCTCTCCCGCCCAGAGGGGGCGGGGCAGCATCTCCAGCGGGCAGATCCCCCGGGAGCCTTCCTCGGACCAGGCGACTCTGTTGACGTCAAAGAGGGGATGGTAGGAGGAGGCTGTGTAGTTGTCGAGGCAGACCTCCCCGGTGAGCTTGAAGGCGAGGTAGCTGCTCGAGTTCATGATCCATCGCGTTTTTTTCCAGACCTCGGGTTCTCGCTCTCGAATCCAGAGGATCTTCGGCCCCGCCGACTGGGAGGAGAGGTCGCTGCCGGCGATCTTCCGTATGCGCTCACCCCCGAAAAGCGCCTCGATCCTCTCGATCTCCCCGGTCGCCCGGGTGTCGATACCGTAGAGGATAGCCGGGCGCAGGGGATTTCCCTGCTCATCCACAGGCAGGACGCAGGGTGCGATACCGCTGAGCCCAACCCCGAGGACCTCCCCGCGCTTTGTCCCACTCTCCCTCAGAAGCTCCCGGGAGATCTGACAGAACTCCTCCCACCAGACACGTTGAGCGTCGTGCTCCGCCCAGCCCGGCCGGGGCGTTGAAAGCTCGTGCTCCCGGACGGCGGAGGCTTTGACGATGCCGTCCCGGTCAAGGAGAACGCCCTTGGAGCTGTAGGTGCCGATGTCAATTCCGATCGTGTAAGCCATTATCTTACAAATAATTGTAGCATTTAGAAATGGCTGATTCAAGGTGGTTTTTCTTTCGCAGCGCCCAATGGGATGGTATACTCGCGGTTGACGGAAAATCGAAGTGAAAAGAGAGGCTATCGTTATGGCAGAGTACGTATTGGGTATAGACGCCGGGACCGAGAGCATAAGAGCCGGTGTGTACACTCCCGACGGCCGGAGTCTCGCCTTCGGCGTGTCGGATAACAAGAACATTCATCGAAATGCGGGATGGGCGGAGCAGAGTATTGCCCAGTGGGATCTCTCCATGGTCGAGGCGATAAAGAAGGCTGTCGACCAGAGCGGGGTGGAGCCTTCCCAAATCCGCGGAATTGGTCTCGACGGAACAAGCTGCACCGTCGTCTTTCTCGATGAATCAGGCACCCCCCTCCGGGACGCGGTAATGTGGATGGATATCAGGGCGACAAAGGAGGCCGAACAGATCGCCTCCTGCGGGGATGACGCCCTCAAGTACGTCGGTTTCGGTAACGTCTCACCCGAGTGGTTCCCCTGCAAGGTGCTCTGGGTCAAACGGCACGAACCACAGACCTACGAGAGGGCCGCCACTGTTTTCGAGCAGACAGACTGGATGGCGTATCGCCTTACCGGTGAGATCACGGGAAACATCAATACCAGCACCGTTCGCTGGTTCTACAACCGGGATGAGGGGGGATTTCCCCAGTCTCTCTATCGCACGATCGGCCTCGCCGACGTCTTTGAGAAGCTCCCGAGGCGGATCGTAGAGCTCGGCGAGGTGGTCGGCGGGCTGACCGAGGAGATGGCAAAGGCAACCGGGCTGAGCCCGGGCATCCCTGTGGCCGGTGGCGGCGCCGACGCCTACATGGGCGTGGTCGGTGTAAACGCCCTCGAGGCGGGGCAGCTCGCCCTGATCACCGGCTCGAGTCAGCTTCACATCGGTGTGGCGGATCGGGAGGTCCACACTCGGGGGCTCTTCGGCAGCTTTCCCGGCGCCCTCATTCCGGGGCTTCAGATCATCGAGGCGGGACAGATCTCCACCGGCTCGGTGATGAAGTGGTTTCTCACCAACTTTCTCTCGAGCGAGATCAAGGAGGAGGCGTCGAAGCGGGGAGTCACTGTTTACGACATCCTCAATGAGCAGGCCGCCAAGCTTCCTCCGGGCTCCGACGGCGTCCTCGTCCTCGAGCACTGGCAGGGTAATCGCACCCCCTGGGTTGACCCGAACAGTCGCGGGGTTATCCGGGGTCTGACCCTCTCCCACGGCCCGGCCCACATCTTTCGGGCGATCATGGAGGGAGTGGTCTACGGCACCAAGGTGATTATTGACCGCATGGAAAAAGAGAAGTTCAAAATAAAGGAGATAATCGCCTGCGGTGGGGCGACCCAGAGCGACCTCTGGATGCAGATTACCGCGGATGTCACCGGTAAGCCGATTACCATTCCCGAGGAGCAGCAGGCGGTCTCCCTCGGGAGCGCAATTGCCGGAGCCGTTGGTGCGGGTATGTACAAGGATCTCAAGGAGGCGGCGGGCAGGATGGTCCGGGTCTCAAAGAAAATCGAGCCGGATCTTGAAAAGACCAGGATCTACGCCGAGTACGTCCGGCAGTATGAGGCGACCTATAACGCTTTGAAGGAGGAATCGAGGCGACTTGTAGAGTACGCCAACTCCCTCAACCGGTAAGGAGAAGCCCGGAGGCCCGGTTTCCGTGAAACCTGGTCTCCGGCTCCAGCCGCTCGCGCCCGCCGCGACCCAGGATGCTCCCGCCGCCGGGCACGGCGCCCCTCTACGCGGAACGTGGCGCTACCTGAGGCTCCTCACACTCTCCCTGACGATCAGGTTTCCTCCCACCTGAATCTTTACCGGCGGGCCGCCTCCCTCGCGGTCAATGCGGTTTGAAAGCAGCTGGATCGCCGTCTCCCCCATCTCTTTTTTGGAGACCTGGACGGTGGTGAGCTGTGGCTCCATCACCGAGGAGAGGGGCAGGTCGTCAAACCCGACCACCGAGACATCCCCGGGGACTTTGAATCCCCGCTCCGTGAGCGCCTTGATCACGCCGTAGGAGATGATGTCGTTGGTACAGAACATCGCCGTCGGAAGCTTCTGCCTTCCCGAGAGCTGTTTGACCATATCGGCGTAGGCACCCTGAAAGGTTGAATCCACCGTGAAGATATCCTTCTCCCGGATCGGCACCTCCAGGGCTGAGACGGCGTCCCAGAACCCGCCGTCCCGGAGGTAGAAGTTATGGGTATTCACCGAGCTTCTGACAAAGCCGATCTCCTCGTGTCCCTCGGAGAGGAGATAGCTGATGATGGAATAGACCGAGTCCTTGTTGTTCATGTCGACAAAGTCAAAGGGCAGAAAGTCGTAGTACGTGTCGAGAAAGACCTTCGGAATCTCGAGTTCCCCGAAAACGGTTATGTCCTCCCCGGTCAGTTCGGTACCGAGAACCACAATCCCTTTCAGCCCATCGGTCCTGACGGTTGCGGCGATCTCCTCGGCTGTTGCTCCCTCGAATGAGCTGATCTCCAGGGCAAAACCGACAGCGTTGGCTCCCCGGGTGAGACCATCAATGTAGTCCGCCAGAAAGACCGTGTGGTCCCGGTTTACCGTGTGGCCGTGCATGGCGATCTTGAGAAAACGGATCGTTCCACTCCTGGAGGAGAACAGCTGGCGCTGATTCGCCCCGTAGTCCATGTCCCGAGCGATCTTGAGGACCCGCTCCCGGGTCGGGGTGCTCACCCCCGGTTTCTGGTTGAGGACGAGGGATACCGTCGCCTCCGAGACCTCCGCACGTTTTGCTATGTCCTTAATCCGTGCTGCCATTATCGATGTTCCTTAACAGCCAGGTACCCCCGGCTTCATAATGGCGCCCATTATACACCTAAACCAGCTTTAGCCCATACTAAAACACCTGAGAAAAGAGCTTTAAACGGCGGTACCCGATCTTGCGATCCTTGACACCCATGCATTCCATGCTACACTGACCGAAACCTGTTTTCTAAAGAACTTTAGACCAAGTGCGAAGCTCCCGCGGCTGTAACCGGGGAGCGAAAAGGAGACGACGGATGAAAAAGTTTATCAACAAGCCCGAAGACTACGTCGACGAGATGATCGACGGCATAGTGGCAGCCCATCCCGACCAGCTCACCTACGTCAACGGCGACCGGCGCTGCATAGTTACGGCGAAGAAGAAGGAAGGGAAGGTCGGCCTCGCCACCGGCGGTGGCTCGGGACACCTGCCGCTCTTTCTCGGTTACGTAGGGGAGGGTATGCTCGACGGTTGTTCCGTGGGCGACGTCTTCCAGTCTCCGAGTGCCGAGCAGATGCTCAACGTTACCAGGCAGATCGATTCCGGAAAGGGTGTTCTCTACATCTACGGAAACTACGGCGGCGATATTATGAACTTTGACATGGCCACGGAGATGGCGGACATGGAGGAGATCAAGGTTGCGAGCTACGTCGCCGGAGAGGATGTCGCCAGTGCAAAGAAGGGCGAGGAGCACAAGCGCCGGGGTGTTGCGGGCATCTTCTACCTCTATAAGTGTGCCGGCGCCAAGGCGGCGGAGGGTGCGGACCTCGACGAGGTAAAGCGGATCGCCGAAAAGGCGGGAGCCAATGTGCGTACCATGGGCGTCGCCCTCTCGCCCTGTGTCGTGCCGGAGGTCGGTAAGCCGTCCTTTCAGATCGGCGAGGACGAGATGGAGATCGGCATGGGTATCCACGGGGAGCCGGGCATTCGACGGGGTAAGCTCATGACCGCCAATGAAGTGGTCGACGAGATGATGGACAAAATCGTGCCCGACCTTCCCTACACTCAGGGAGACGAGGTGTCGGTGCTTCTCAACGGGCTCGGCGCAACCCCCCTCGACGAGCTGTACATCGCCTATCGTCGGGTCAATGAGATCCTCAGCAAAGAGGGGATCACCGTCTTCAAGGTGTACGCCGGTGAGTTTGCGACATCGATGGAGATGTCCGGGTTCTCCATCTCTCTGCTCAAGCTCGATGAGGAGCTGAAGGCGCTTCTCGCCAAACCTGCGAGGACGCCCTTCTTTGAGCAGGCTCAGCTTTAGGAGGCGGGGTTATGGCGTTTGACGCGCAGACAGCCCGGGCGGTCGTCCACAGGCTCAGGGAGATCATGGAGGAGAACAAGGAGTACCTCATCGAGCTCGACGGCGTCATGGGCGACGGCGACCTCGGCCTCACCATGAGAAAGTGCTTTGTCACCGCCGACGACCAGCTCTCCTCCTCGGAGGAGACGGATGTCGGAAAGTTCTTTATGAAGGCAGGCATGACCATCGCCGGCGCCGCCCCGTCCACCATGGGTACCCTCGTGGGAACCGGCTTTATGCGCGGGGGCAAGGCTGTCGCCGGCAAGGAGAGTCTCGGGAGCTCGGATCTCGCGGCGTTTTTCGCCGCCTTTGTCCAGGGACTCATGGAGCGGGGTAAGGCAAAGCCGGGAGAGAAGACGATTATCGACAGTCTCAATCCCGTGGCCGAGGCGATAGAAGGGGCGGGAGATGATCCGGCCACAGCCCTCGAGGCGGGTCTCGAAGCGGCGCAGCAGGGACTCGAAGCGACCAAAGAGATGGTAGCGCAGCACGGTCGGGCTGCCTACTACCAGGAGCAGTCAAAAGGACGACAGGACCCCGGTGCTACCGTGGGTGTAATGATTGTTCGCGGCTTTAAAGAGGGAGTAACAGGATGAAAGAGATAACCCTGAAGGTCGAAGAGCTCTCGCAGGAGGCCTTCGCCCCGTACGGCGCCTTTGTACGAACCGGGCAGCAGGACCCGGCGTTCGAGAGCGAGGATTTCAACTTCTGGAACAAGCTCGCCATTCTCGATCTCAACTCGGTTTCCGTCGGTCTGGTGCGCTCTTTTCCAAAAGGGCAGATGGTCAGCACCACCTTCGAGCAGCACGCGAGGAGTACCGAGACGCTCATCCCCGCGGACGGTGAGGTGGTTCTCGTCCTCGCCGAGCCTGAGAGCAAGGACACCAGGCAGATAAACCTCGATACGGTTAAAGCGTTCCGTCTTCAGGCGGGAGACTCGGTGGTGCTCCATCGCAACACCTGGCACTTTGCGCCCCTGGTCAAGGATAAGCCGGTAAAAACCTGGGTCATCTTTGAGGAGGACACCCCGGATAATGACCTGTTCATGCGCCACGTGGACCAGGAAAACGACATCAAGTACGTGGTCACCGGAGCGTGATGGAGTGGCTTAACGAGCCGGCTCAATGGAGTGAGTCCGGCACCTCCCTGACCATCGGCGTCGAGGAGGGGACAGACTTCTGGCGCAAGACCCATGACGGCGGGGTACGCGACACCGGCCATTTCCGCTACCGGGAAGTATCCGGCGACTTCGACCTCCACTGCTCCTTTACCCCGACCTACCGGGAGAAATACGACCATGCAGGGCTCATGCTGCGCCTCTCCCCGGAGGTCTGGATCAAGGCAGGGGTGGAGTTTTTCGAGGGCAGCTACCACGCCGGAGTTGTTGTAACCCGTGATTGGTCCGACTGGTCCCTGGTGCTCATGGAGACGCCTGAGGCGGTGCATTTCCGCCTCGCCCGCCGGGGGCAGACCGTGGAGGTCTACTGGCATCCGGCGTCCCGTCCGTTCACCCTCCTACGACAGTGCTACGTTCCATCGGATTCACCGGTCTCGGCGGGAGTAATGGCCGCAGCTCCTACCGGCGGAGGCTACCGCCTCACAATCGATGCGGTCGAAATCACCCCGCCAAAACCGTAAGGAGAGATAAACATGAAGTACAGACGTCTCGGCAACACCGGCCTCATCGTAAGCGAGATTGCCCTCGGCACGATGCAGTTCGGCCGGAAGATGAACATGGGCAATCTCGATCAGACCGAAACTAACGAGCTGATCGCCTTCGCCCTGGACAAGGGTGTCAACTTTATCGATACCGCCGACGTTTACAGCCTCGGGCAGAGCGAGGAGTTTGTGGGCAAGGCGATCAAGGGGAATCGGGAGGAGCTCGTTCTCGCCTCCAAATGCCGTCTGCCGATGAGTGACAATTTCAACCGCAGCGGTGCGACCCGGGTAAACATCATGCGGGGTATCGAGAGCTCCCTCCGGCGGCTCCAGACCGATTACCTCGACCTCTACCAGATACACGGCTGGGACAGTAACACCCCCCTCGAGGAGACCCTCCGCGCCCTCGACGACCTGGTACGCCAGGGAAAGGTGCGCTACATCGGCCTGAGCAACTACCTCTCCTGGCAGGCGACCACGGCGCTCTGGTTGCAGGAGAAGCTCAATCTCCACCGTTACGCCACCGCCCAGATGTACTACTCCCTCGTCGGACGCGGGTTGGAGCACGATTTCCAGTCGATGGCGGAGTATCACAACCTCGGTATACTCGTCTGGTCGCCCCTGGCCGGGGGATTTCTCTCGGGCAAGTATACCCGGGAGAATCCCGCCCCCGAGGGAACCCGCTTTGCCGAGGCGGGAAACTTTGTTCCCTTTGACCATGAGATCGGGTTTAACGTTGTCGACACTCTCAAAAAGATCTCAGCCGCCCACGGCTGCAGCCCCGCCCGGGTCGCCCTGGCGTGGCTGCTCAGCCGGCCTGCGATCTCGGCGGTGATCGCCGCCGCCCGGAAAAAGGAGCACCTCGAGGACAACCTCGAGGCGTCGGAGCTCGAGCTCTCCCGGGAAGAGCTCGACGAGCTCGACCGAGTTTCGGACCCGGGCACGCCCTATCCGCTGTGGATGGTAAAACAGCTTGACGAGGCGGAGGACCCGCGCCCGAAGGCGCTGTATCCTGAGCGCTACGTCGACGGGGGCCCCTGGAGGGATCGCCGGGAGGCCGGCTGGCAGCCGTAATCGCCGCGGCCTCCGCGCTTCTCACCCGGCGCCGGGGGGGGGAAGGCTCTCTCTTATTCCTCAGGCCTCTGATTCCGGTCTGTTTCGGTCTGTTTCGGCCGGCTCCGGGGCCTCGAGGTAGCGCCGCTTCGGAAGCGCTTGCGGCTGCGCCTCCCTCAGGTGGGTTATGAGGCGTTCCCGTACATAGCATCGGAGGTCCCAGGTGGTGGGAGAGTCCTTGGCGCTTACCAGGGATCGGACCACCATCGTCGTCTCGGTAGTATCGACCACCTGTACAACATCGACCTCGCGGTTCCAGAGATCCGACTCCATCAGCGCTGCGGTCTGTACCTTTCGGATCTCCTCGAGATCGGTGGTGTAGTCGAGGTGGAGGTGAACCGTCCCGATAATGGAGCTGGTCGAGCGGGTCCAGTTCTGAAAGGAGCTTTGCAACAGCTGGGAGATCGGCACGATGAGGCGGCGCCGGTCCCAGAGGCGAACCACAATGTAGGTGAGGGCGGTCTCCTCAACCCATCCCCACTCTCCATCAATGACCACCGCATCGTCATACCTGAGGGGCTGGGTAATGGCGAGCTGGATTCCGGCGAGGATGTTCGCCAGGGTCTGCTGGGCGGCGAACCCGAGGACGATGCCTGCCACGCCGGCTGAGGCGAGGAGGGACGCTCCGTAGCTCCTCACCCCCGGGATCGTCATCAGAGCGGCGGACACCGAAATAATGATAATGATGAAGGTTATCACCTGCTGCAGGAGGTTTATCTGAGTGGTCGCCTTGCGCGCCCGGAGATTGTCGATTGCTTTTATGTCAAAACGTCTTCTGAGAAGCTCGAAGAGCGCGTCGCTTACCCGGAGACTCAGGAGCCCGAGGGCGAAGACTACGATCAGGGGTACGGCGGTCCCGAGAAAGGGTTCAAACGCCGTACCCGGGCGGGTCGAGCGAACGCCCCAGTCGACGATGAGGACAGCTATAATGATCCAGACCGGTGTCCGGGTACTCCTGAGAAACGCCCGGGCCGCGGTGGCGCGCTCTTTTTTGAGGAGCAACGGAGCGAGGGTGCTGAGAAGCCAGTAGCCGAGAGCACCGGCGAGAACGAGGACGGTTAGCTCTACCCAGACAGGCAGCGCCGAGAGACCTATCGACTCGAAAACAGGGGTCGTCTTCATCACTAGAGAGTTCGGCTGTTCCCATGCGTCTCTTGACCACTCTCTTGGGTAGACCTATCTTGCGGATGTGGCAGCATCGATCCATACCGCAACGCTATCGGAGCTCGCCTGGACCCTCCGGGGCAAGCGCACCCTCGTTATCACCGGCGCGGGAATCAGCACCGACTCCGGAATACCCGACTACCGGGGGCCCCAGGGTAGGCTGAAAAAGCGCTCCCCGATCACCTTCTCCGAGTTCATGCGCTCCGAGGCGGCTCGACAGCGTTACTGGTCGAGAAGCGCCCTTGGCCGGCCGCTGATCGCCTCGGCCCATCCCAACGCGGCTCATCGCGCTCTGGCGCAGCTGGAGGCCGAAGGTGTCATCACCGGCGTGGTAACCCAGAACGTCGACGGCCTGCACACCAGGGCCGGCTCCCGGGAGGTTGTGGAACTTCACGGCAGTCTCGCCCGGGTGCTCTGTCTCGACTGCGGTAACCGTGAGAGTCGGGCGCAGCTTCAGGAGCGCATACTCCGGGAGAACCCCGGCCTGCTCAGCCACCGGGCCGAGCACGCTCCGGACGGAGACGCCGAACTTCCAGAGGAGGTAACCCGAACCTTTCGGGTGCCCCGATGCAGCGAGTGCGGCGGGCTCCTCAAGCCGGATGTGGTCTTTTTCGGAGAGAATGTGCCTGCCGAGCGGGTAGCTGATGTCTTTGGACGGGTGGAGGCGGCAGAGGCGATGCTCGTCCTCGGAAGCTCCCTCACCGTCTACTCCGGATACCGTTTTGTCGAGCGTGCCTCCCGCCGCGAGATCCCGATAGCTATTGTCAATCTCGGTGAGACCCGGGCGGACCGGCTGGCGACGATCAGCGTGGAGGCTCCCCTCTCCGACGCCCTGCCCCGACTCGCCCAAATGCTCCGGGGTGGCGGCGATCCTTGACGATCCCCGGAGCCGGGCAATACGCTTTAGGTATATGAAGGATTACAATACAAGAGGTTCCGGGGCGACTCGTCGCTCCATTTTTATCGGATTTGCGATGATCCTGCTGCTCTCATTCTTCGGCGTTGCCTCCGTGGCAGCCCAGAGCGGCATGGACAGCGATGCACCTGAGGTAAGCGGAGAGGAGCTCGAGCAGTTCGCGGCGGCTCTCGAGGAGGTTGAAACGATCCGCCAGGATATGGTGGAGACTACCCAGGGTGCCGTGGCCGACTCCTCGCTCGATGAGAGCCGTTTCCAGGAGCTCTACCGCGCCGAAACCGGCGGGCCCGCTCCTTCCAGCGCTCCCTCGGATTCGGAGGAGGAGGAGTTCGAAGCACTCATGGGTGAGCTCGAGGAGATTCAGCAGGAGTCGAACGACCAGATGGTCGAGGCTGTTGAGGATGAGGGGCTCGATGTACAGCGGTTCAATCGGATCGCCCAGGCGATCCAGCAGGACCCGGAGCTCCAGGAGCGGTTTGAGGAACTCGAGGGCTCCTGAGGGCTTGTCTCTCGCATAGTATAGCTATAAAACAGTGAGGCTGATGGCCCGGTGGTAGGTAAGCCGGGCCATTGTTTTGTCCGCCCGGGGAGCTCGCTGCTTCCCCCGCCGTCGGGATCCCGGCCACCAGGAACGCGTGCCGGGGCGAGGTGACCCAACCAGGAGGAGCTGATCAATGGAAGGTCGGTTTATTCTGATCGGAGGTACCGGCTTTTTCGGGAGCGCCCTCGCCGGTGCACTCCGGGCTCGGGGTGCCACGGTCCTCACCGCCTCCCGACGAGAATCATCCGGGGGCGGACAGCACATCAGGGTCTGCCTTCCTGGGGATATCCGGGGAGTCGAGGACGCCCTGCGCCCCGGGGACCGCATTGTCTACCTCGTCGCCGCGACGCCCCTGCGCCGTCCTCTCGGTGGGCGTCGTACCTACCGACGGCTCCACCTCGAGGGCTTTCGCACCGTTCTCGCCCTCGCAGAAACGCGCGGTGTACAACAGCTTACCTACACAAGCGCCCTCGGAGTTCATACCGCGGCCGGCTCGGCTTACGCCGAAACAAAGGCGCGGGCCGAAACACTCCTCGCCGACTCCCGTGTCAGAGGGACCGTCGTCGCCCCTTCGATTCTCTTCGGCCGGGGAAGCGAGCTCGTCTCGGCCCTCGACCTCGTCTCCCGGCTACCGGTGGTGCCGATCCCTTCGCTCTCAGCCCCTTTTCGGCCGATCCATGTGGCGGATGCCGCGAGGATCACCGCCTCGGCCCTCACCTCGACGCAACCTCCCCCGCGGGTCGAACTCTCAGGGCCTGAGCTTCTCACCGTGACCGAAATTGCCCGGAGCTACCTCGAACCCCGGGGAACCACGGTTATCGAGCTGCCGCGGGCGCTCTCGAGGCGAGCTGTTTCTCTTGTGAGCCGGATAAAGCTACCCGGGGCGCCGGCGGAGCTTGAGGGGATGCTTGCCATCGATAATGCCGGCGCCCCGCCGGAAGACCCGACGGCGCTGATCCGTTTTACCGAGTGGGCTAGTCGATATCATAGCGATCGGTGAGAGAGAGGTTTGTCAGGATGTCGGTCCGAGGGTCGGAGGCGCTTCCTGAGAGTCCGTATTCGAGCCGTTCGTCATTATCCGGGTCGTAGCCGATGGACAGACCGATGGAGGGGCCGTAGAAAAAGAGATTGTAGAAATCCCCGCTCTCCACGGGGTCCCAGATGCCGATGTTGGCCCAGCCAACGGTTACCCGCGGCCGGTCGGCGCTGGTCAAGCTCACGTCGACCCTGCCTGAGAGGTCGGTCTTCTCTTGAAAGGTTTCCCGTCGCTTCAGCTCAAAGGTAATCGTCTCTCCGGCGTCGGTCTCGTAGCTCGCCTCGATGAGGCCGACCCCGTCGGCGTAGTAGAATGTGCCGTCGCCGTTGATGGTGGAGCTTCCGGAGTTTGTGACCGAGGCGTTTACCCGGATCACCGCTGCGTAGCTGGTGCCCTCTACCGTCCGGTCCGCGACCGGCGAGAGGGTGTAGGAGACTGAGCCGTAGCGGTCTGTAAAGTCCAGGGAGTAGTCTGCTCTGTTATCGAAGGAGCTGGGAAACACGTGGCCGATCCGGTAGATATCTGCGTAGTCTCCCACGGGCAGCCCCGCGGTGTAGACGGTGTAGGAGCCACCGCCCCCGGAGGGCTGGAAATCGGTCACGCCGGCAAGGGTGTAGGCGTCGAGACCGCTGCCGCTTCCCGCCGGCGCCATGGTGACGACAAAGTCGACATCTCCAAGGCCGAGACCCTCGCTGAACTCCTGTCCCACGACCCAGACATCGCCGCTCCCGGAGCCGCTGGAGACTTGATAGAGATAGCCCTCTCCGGCGGAGGCGTTATAGTACTCCTCGGCGGAGTCGAGACCGGAGCCTCCGTCAAAAAAGACGATCACGTCACAGGCGGTCAGCAGAGCCACGGAGGCCAACAGAAGCAGCGCTCGTAGTTTCATCCCTTACTCCTTGCTCTAAGACGATACACCACCGCGCCCGTGGTTTCCAGTCATCCCGGCGAGGGGGTCACAGATCGCACCCCTCACAGGCAGCTTCGGATCCCTCGAACTCCAGGGTAGCGTGGTCGATGCCTATCTCTTTGAGTTGAGCCTTTAACTCCCTGCGGAGCTGATCCACCCTTTCGAGGGTTATGGAGGCGCTCTGGTGGCTGAGCACGGTGTGGGCGGTAAGGAGGGTATAGCGTCCGTCGAGGGACCAGATGTGCAGGTCGTGGACAGCCGAAATCTCCGGATGGCTCTCCATCTGCTCTGCGAGCTTGTCGAGATCGATCTGGGGCGGGGCGTACTGCATAAAGAGTCTGCCCGCCTCCAGGAGTCGGGGAGTCGCCTTTATCAGGATAAAAAGGGTTACCCCGAGGGAGAGTATCGGGTCGAGCCAGAGAAATCCGAAGAAAAGGATGAGAATCGAACCGACGAGCACCGCGGCCCAACCGAGGAGATCCTCAAAGAGGTGGAGCATCACCATCCGGCTGTTTGTGCTCTCCTCCTTGCGCAGTCGCAGGACCGCAACGCCGTTGATGAGGAGTCCAAGGAGGGCGAGGCCGATCATACCGACCGGCTCCACACGCTCCGGGGTGAGGAGCCGGGGCACCGCCTCGATAATAATGACCAGGGAGCCTACCAGAAGGATGATCCCGTTCATCAGGGCGCCGAGCAGGCTGTAGCGTCTAAACCCGTAGGTGAGCCGGCCGGTCCGCTTACCTGTGGAGAGGGTCTCCAGATACCAGGAGATCCCGAGGGTCGCAGCGTCACCGAGATCGTGAACCGCATCGGAAAGGATTGCCACGGAGTTGGTGAGGATGCCCCCGACGAGCTCCACAACCGCGAAAAAGAGGTTGAGGCCAAAGGCTACGCCTATCGATCCGCCGATGTGATGGTGATGATGGTGGTCCTCGTGATGACCGGTATGGTGGTGACCCGGGTGATCGTGGCCGTCCCGGCCGTGGTGGCCGCCGTCCCGGTCCTGCTCACGCTGCTGTTCCGCTTCTCTCATGGTTTCCCTTCTAGAGTATCCCGGCGACGCCCGGCGAGACAACCAGAAGCGCGCCTGAACAGCGGAGATACACCGCCGGCGGCGAAGATGCTATCCTTTTGTCTCAGGTGAAACCACGACCATTTCTAACCAGTGCCGGTATCCCGAGATTCTGTCGGTCCTCGCCAACTACCGCTTTGGAGAGGTTCTGCGCCATGTCGCCTTTACCAACCGCCTCAGGGCGAGGCGGAAGGCGAGCCGTGAGAGCGGCGACGAGCGTCTCTACGAGCTGCCCCTCCCCCGGAAGGCGCGGTGCGTCCTCGAGGAGCTCGAGCGGCAGATCAAGCGGGAGCTCGACTTCAGGCGGGAGCGTCTCAACATCCAGAGATTCCGACGCTACTTTCTCGACAATCCGAACATCTATGTTCCCAACGTCTACGACCAGCTCTGTGGGGCAAACGTGGCCACCCTCGATTACGTCGAGGGAACGAGGATGAGCGAGTTCCTCCGTAATCACACCCTCCCGTCCGCTGAGGCCACAGTGGTGGTCGACCGGATTACCGAGCTGATTCTCGTTCTCAGCGAGTTCGGCATAAAGGTCCCCCTCAATCTGAGTTACATCCTCAAGAGCTTCGTCCTCCTCGAGGAGGTCGCCGCCACCCTTGATCCCGAGTACAAGACGATCGAAAAGCTCCAGGAGTTTTCCCGGGAGATTCTCCTCCACCGCTTTGCCCCGGGACCGGCGCTTCGACGCGGCCGGCGCACCCTCAACCGTCGGTAGGAGCAACTCCTCGGATCGCCGTGTGGAGCTTCCGGTAGAGAGGCTCCTCCCGGCGCACTCCCGAGACCTCCCTGAGGGCGTAATCGACCCCTTCTGAGGCGAGGCGGCGGTGGAACTCCCTGTCCCCGGGATAGAGGTCCCCCGCCTCGTCCCCCGCCCGAAACTGGAGGGCCGCGGCGTAGACCCGGAGGATCGCCTCGGACCGGATATGATGTCTCTCCGCGAGTCTCAACGCTCCGACAATCCGGTCCGAGGGACCGAGCTTACGCTTGAGGTCGCGGCCTACCCGATAGACGGTGTCCCCGAGGGCGCGGTTGGAAAAGCGGTAGAGCAGGTCCTCGATGTGGGCGCTCAGCTCCTCCCGATCGAGCTCCTCCGGGTAGGCAGCCGCGAGGGCGTCGGCGGAGCACTCCATAGCCTCCCGCGCTTCCTCGAGGAGCTGAGGCTCCTCGAGGAGCTCCCACAGCTGTCTTGCCTCGCCCTTTCTGATGTGGCCGAGGTAGGCGACCGCGGCGTGGCCCATGTTGTGAACAAAGAGCTTACGGTCGACGTACGCCTCGATCCTTGCTACCGGGGCGAGCTGCGGGATATCCGGGATCTCATGGCGCCAGGTGCGCCTGTCGACGATAAGGGTGTTGTACGCCTCGGCGTATACGGTGGTCGGCTCCCGCTCCCGGAGGGACGCCGGGATGAGGGGCACCATCTTGCCGACGCTGCACTCGACAATAGCTGGAAGCATCGACGGGTCTGCGCCTGCGGGCAGCTCGGCGAGCAGGAGTTTACGAAGGAGCGCTGCTCCGTCGTGGATGTTTTCTGCGAGGATCAGGTCAAAGGGCATCCGTCCCGGCTCCTGCTGCCATCGTCGCAGGGACTCCCGGGCGAGGGGGGCGGCAACGTGGGAAATAGAGCCTGCTCCCACGGAGGTCGCGACGTAGTCGGTAGCCTCGAGTTCCGCCGCCACAGCTCTATCGTCCCTCGCGTCCACCCCCCGGACACCGGGAACCGTAATGCGCTCTTCCCGTCCGTCGGGGTGGCGTACCACAACCTGGTACGCGTTGTCCCGGTTGAGCGCTTCGATCAGGGGACGGTCCACATCGACGAAGACCACCTCCCAGCCGTTTCGGCCGAAAATCTGCCCCACAAAGGAGCGCCCGATGTTTCCCGCACCGAACTGGACCAACCGCTTTGGTGAGCTCATGCCGATTCAGGTGAGAGAGATCTGGCCACGATACGCCTCATAGTAGGGGGCGAGGTTGTCCCGTTTCTCCCCCGGACGCTCCTCGAAGTAGGTACCTCCCAGATAGAAGCAGGTGTATCCTCCCGAGACCACACCCCAGCGAGAGGCGTCGATCAGATCGTACTTCTCCGAGCTCTTGGTGAGACGTTGCTGGGCAAGGGCGTAGAGAACGCCGCCGCAAAAGTTGTCACCGCAGCCGGTGGTGTCCCCGGCGGCCCCGGCGCCTGCGGCGAGTTGTGAGCCGACCTTCTCCGAGACCGGAAGCATAATCGGGCCCACCGAGAGGAACCTGCTCTCCTCCCCCGCCCAGAGGTGGAGACTCTCGGCCCCGTGGGTGATGATCACCGCCCCGACCCCTGAGTCCCGAAAGAACTCTATCGCTCCCCGGGCGTCCCCGGCCCCCGAGAGGCGACACGCCTCCACATGGTCGGTGATCAGCAGGTCCACATAACCGTAGCTCTCGTCACCGCTTCCCAGAGGCCACCTGCCTCCCGGATTTCTCGACTCGTTGTAGAAGTCGTAGACCGTGGCGACCACGTTAAGCCCCCCCGCCCCCCGGCCCCGGAGCAGCAGCTCCTCGAGACGGGCGTGGAGATTGGGGACCAGGGCGGTTCCGCCGTACAGGAGAATCGGGGCGTCAAAGAACTCCGGGGGCACCCGGTCAGGGTCCATCTGGTAGGCAGCACCAATATTGTTGATGAACGCCCGCTCTCCCTGGCCGTTGTCGTAGCTCGGGTCGGACAAAACGTAAGTAAAGGGGGTGACCCCGGGGATCACCTCATAGCCGGAGGTCTCCACCGGAGTGCGCTCAACGTAGCCGGCGAGGGTCTCCCCGATGGAGTCGTCCCCTCTCACGCCGAAATAGCGGACCACGCCCCCCTCGGGAGCAAGCAGCTGCGCCGCGTGAACCAGGGGCACGATCGCAGGACCTCCGAGATTACTCGAGGCCGGCTCCCTCTCCCCGGTTATCGCCGCGAGGGCGTCGAGGTAATCCTCCCCGCAGAACTCCCCGAAGCGATCTGCAAAGACAAGCGCCCCCGGCTCGATGCCACCGTCCCCGGGGGAACGGGAGCGGTACTTTTCGAGGCGGCCGGCGCCGAAGTCGATGCCGGTGTACAGATAATCCACCAGGGAGCAGCCAACGCCGTTTATGATCGGTTCCATGCCGTGCCCGCTCCTCAGGGTAGGGAAGGGTACTCCGAAACCAGAAGCCGGTAGGGAGCCTCGTCCTCCTCGATCTGCGGAAACCGTGGCAGGGGCTCGAGAAAGCGGTTATCGCTGTTGTCATCGTTGACCATGCTCACCTCGCCGGTGAGAACCCGGTCTCCCTCCGCCCAGAAGCGGTGATAGAGGTAGGGGGGAAGGGTGACACTCTCTCCGGGGTTCAGCTCAAGGCGGCCGGGCCGGTCAAACTGACGGGTAACCCCGTCGACCTGCACCGTAAACGGCTCATCCGAGAGCCCTTCGTCCTTGTCAGACTTTGACAGCTCGAGAACCAGGGTGCCCCCGCCACGGTTGATGATATCCTCCATCTTCTGCCAGTGGAAGTGATAGGGAGTTTCCTGGTTGACGCCGACGATCATGATCTTCTCGGCGTAGGGCTTGTCTTTTTTTTCCAGTTTCCCATTGCGAAGGGTGAACAGAACCAGGCCCCGCTTTTCGAAGGTGCCGAGATTAAAGTCGGTCACATCCCAGCCGAGCATGTTCTCCACGATCTCCCGGTGGTCGGGGCCGATCTTCTTCCAATCCTCCGGCTTCCATCGCGCCCAGGGCGGGAGCTTGAATCCGAACCTCTCAAAGAACGCCTCAGCGTCTCTGATGATCTCATTGAGGGTGCTTCGTTTCATACAGTAGAGGATTGTAACCCGGTTAGCCCGGTTTGCAAACGACCAGGAAGCCTCAATGTTCCGAGGGTAGAAACGCCTCATACCCGGGATAGTTGAGCTTCCTCCGGGCGAGAGGCTCGGGAAAGATAGTGTAGATGCACTCCCCTTCGCTCTTAGCCTCTCCATCCCCCTGGTAGACCGCAAGGCGGACCCGTGCTTTTCGGCGCTCCTGATCGACAAGCTCTGCGGTTACGGTGACGGTGCCGCCGCTGATATAGACCGGAGTGTTGAAGCGGACCTCGAGGCGTTCGGTCATCCCCGAGGTCTTCAGCTTAACGAAAACATACCAGCTCGCGAGCTCATCCATGAGGGTTGCCTGAATACCACCGTGGAGCACATCGGTAAACCCCTGGTAGGAGGCTGTCGGCTCCCAGTGGGAGACAACCCGCTCCTCTTCCTCAATAAACCGCATCTTCAGACCGAACCGGTTGTTCGGGTCACAGCCGAAGCAGTGGTATCCCTCGTGGTCGACAAAGGGGTTATTGATCTCTCTCATACCGTGTGAGAGTCTACCGTCCCTCCCCGGTGGCCGCAAGGCGATTCGAGCGCACCCCGCTACCCTCCGGAGGCTGCCCCCCTCGGGAGTCGGTCACCGGGGAGGAGCCTCTCCCCAGGGGATGGTGACGCCGATCCGCTCGGCGAGGCGGTTGAGTTCTTCGGTTGTATGGTAGAGGTCCGCCTCGGTCTCAACCACTGCCTGATCCCCGGAACTGCGGAAGCGGTACGCCTCGTGGCGGTAGTTGGTTACCGTAAAGGGGGAGGCCCCGGATCGCGGGTCCAATCTGAGGGAGCCGTGACAGGTGCAGACGAAGGTGGCGTCCTCGCTCTCCACCTTCACAAAGAAGGTTGTACCCCTCACACCGGCGACGGTGTGCCTGGTCTCCAGGAGAAATCGGGACTCCTCCTCGTCCCCGACGGTTACCAGCTCGTCAAAGACCGCGGCAAAGGCGCCACGCTCGAGGCGCACACCCTGCCGGCCCGGATCGAGGGTGAGGTGGGCGGAGGTCTGCTCATCGAGGCGAAAGATGTTCTGTCCGCCGAACACGACATCCGCCACCGAGGCGGCGCCTGTCACCAGGAGATCTCCGGTTGCAACGGGCGTCCCGATCTCGGCGGTCTCACCGTTTACCGTCACCTCTCCCTCGAGGTAGTCGATCCTCCCTCCGGTGACCTCTGCCGCGCCTCCGGCAAGCTGTTCGTCGGACCCGCCCGCACTGAGGAGCGTCGCCGGGAGTAACAGCCAGGCGAGTACCGTTATCACTCCCGGGGGGATAAGGGACGTTATGTGCATATACATGTCTTAGAGTGTAATCCGGATACCGGCCATTCACAATGGCTGTGATTCGCCTGCTGTACTATTTTTTATCCTATTTTTAGATCGGGTAACAGGAATTATATTCTCGCTATGATACGTGCAATAAGACCAAAGAAGGTAAACCGCGAGGAGCAGGGGCGGGGCGGAGGAACCGGGCGGTCTAACCGAGGAGTTTCGGGCGGGGCGGAGGAACCGGGCGGTCTAACCGAGGAGTTTCGGGCGCGGCAGGTGACGACAGACAAACAGCTGTTCTGCGCCCTCGCCGATGGGAGCCCCGCTGTAATCTCCGTACTCCGCGAGGACCTCGAAGCCCGAGGCGACGAGAAGCGTCTCCATCTGGTGCTGAAAGTAGTAACGGAGACAGAAGTGGTCCTCGATCCGCTCGCTCCTCCCGTCCGGGTGGCTTACGTAGTAGATGGTTGTTGGGTGAATTACCTGCCGCCGGATATCGCACCTCCCTGCGATCCGAGCCCGGGTGATCAATCGCCCTGTGGCGGGGTCCGTCCGCTTCCAGTCGAGGCGCTCCTGGAAATCGTCGAGCCACCGGTTGAAGGGAGCTACGGCGAAGATATCGAGGATGAACACCCCCGTCGGTGCGAGGTGGCGTTTTATCCTGTTGAGGCAGCTCATGGCGTCTCCAGTCTCCACAAGAGCCTGAAATCCGCGAAAGGGAATGATAATGAGGTCAAAGGGGGGGCCGGGTAGGTCGAAGTCCGCCATGTCCCCGTGGTAGACAGAGACCCGGGAGCCCACCCCTCCCGGCTGCCGGGCGAGCTTATCCTGAAAGATGCGGAGCATCGCCTCGGAAAGATCGAGTCCGACTACGGAGTATCCCGCCCTGGCGAGGGGGATAGAGACCCGGCCGGTGCCGCAGGCGAGCTCGAGGATTCGGGTCTTCTCAGGGGGGCGAGAAAGCTCATCCGCCTGGCGCCTGTAGAAGCGGATATCCTCGCTCCCGTAGGTAACCGTATCGAGATCGTAGTATGGCGCACCACCGAGGTAGAGGTTTACCACGTAGAGGAGGGTACCACTACTGCATGCGTGTTGGAAAGCCCCGATCAGCGGCCCCGCCCTTGCCCTCCGGCGGAGGATGAAAGGGAAAAGTTGACCGCCCCGAGGCATTAACGTACTTTTCACAAGTGCAACTCGAAAGGCAGGTGACAAAATGAAAAACGCTTCAGTTACTCAAGTTTCTTCCGCCCGTATCCCCAATCAGTTCGGTGAGTATCAGCTCTATGTCTATGAGAACAGCGAAGACGATAAAGAGCATCTGGCGTTAGTCTACGGAGATGTTTCGGGGCGGAGCAACGTGATGGTGCGAGTGCACTCGGAGTGTTTTACCGGCGATGTTCTCGGTTCCCAGCGGTGCGACTGCGGGGAACAACTAAACCGGGCGATGCAGCTGATCGCCGAGGAGGGCGCCGGGGTTATTCTCTACATGCGTCAGGAAGGTCGGGGGATCGGCCTCTCCGAGAAGCTTCGGGCGTATAACCTCCAGGACCAGGGTCACGACACCGTGGAGGCGAATCTGCTTCTCGGTCATCAGGCGGATTCCCGGGACTACACCGTAGCTGCGCTGATGCTCGAGGATCTCGGGATCTCATCAGTCCGGCTGTTGACCAACAATCCCTCAAAGATAGAGCAGCTCTCGGAGCTCGGGATCTCCATTGTCTCCCGGGAGCCGCTGACTCCCATTCTCGTCAACGAGCAGAACCGACGCTACCTCTTTACGAAGATGACCCGGATGTCCCACATGTTTGATCTGCCGAGCCGCGCTCAGAGTGACGACATTGACTTCGTCCGAGCCCAGTAAAGGAGAGCGCTTCTCCCGGGTTCTCGAGGAGACGGTCTCCAGGGTCTCCCATCGGCCGGCGGTGACCCTCGCCTACGCCCAGTCCCTCGACGGCTCCATCGCCCTTCGCCAGGGAGAACAGACCCTCCTCAGCGGTGAGGCGAGCAGCCGCTTTACCCACACCCTGCGAGGTATGCACGAGGCGATCGCCGTCGGTGTCGGCACCGTCCTCGCCGATGACCCACGCCTGACCTGCCGCGGGGTGGATGCTCCATCCCCGGTGCCGGTGATCTTTGATCGCCGGCTTCGCACCCCTGCCGAGGCGAGGCTGTTCAGCTGTCACCCTCTCGTCTATCTCGTAACCACCCCTAACGCCGCCGCCGAGGCCGGGGAGCGCTACCGGTCGGATTCTACGGTGCTTCTCCCACTTCTCGATCCTGTCGAGGGAGCGGACGAACTCTACCACTGTCTCACCGCCTTCAAAGTTGCGACGGGCGTTTCGAGCCTCATGGTCGAGGGGGGAGGGCGGCTTCTCGCCTCCTTTATCGGCTCAGGCACCTGGGATCTCGCCGCGGTCACCCTCGCTCCCCGGTACATCGGCGGCTACCGGCTCTCCGGCGGCTTCGACGCTCCGGTGCGTATCCTCTCCTGCGAGAAACTCGGAGAGGACCTCCTGCTTATCCTCGAACCGGGAGGAGGCAGTCGGTGAGCGGCAGGCGTCGCGCCCTCGCCTTCAGCGCCCCCGGGGAGGCGGAGATTATCGAGGAGCGTCTCCCGGCTCCGGGGCCGAAGGAGCTCCTGGTGGAGGCGATCTGCTCGGGGGTGAGCGCCGGGACGGAGCTTCTTGTCTACCGTGGCGAGGCGCCGGAAGGGTTAGCCGTGGACGAGACAATACCCTCCCTCTCCGGAGGCTTCACCTATCCGATCCGCTATGGCTACGCCCTGGTCGGCCGGGTCGCCGCTGTCGGCCCTGAGGGCGAGGAGAGCCTCGCCGGACGCAGGGTGTTCTGTTTTCATCCCCACGCAAGCCACGCGGTTCTCCCGCAGGAGGCGGTGATTCCGCTGCCTGAGCAGATGCCTGCGGAGCGCGCTGTCTTTCTTCCGAACATGGAAACCGCGGTCAATCTGCTCCTCGACGGCGCTCCCCTCATCGGTGAGCAGGTGGCGGTCTTCGGCCTCGGTGTTGTCGGGCTTCTCACGGCGCTGCTTCTCGCGCGGCAGTTGCGGGGCGGGGTTGTCGCTGTGGAGCCTCTCGAGTACCGTAGGCAGCTCGCCCGCTCCCTTGCCCCCGAGGTCTCCTGCCTCGCCCCCGGGGAGCTTGTTCCGCCGGAGAGCGGCTATTCCGGCCCCTTCCTGGCGATGCACCGCAGCTACCCCGGATTCGACCTGGTCTACGAGCTCTCCGGCAGACCGGAGAGCCTCGATACTGCCCTTGGCGCGACCGGATTCGACGGCCGGCTCGTCCTCGGATCGTGGTACGGCCGAAAAAGGGCGTCGGTTGATTTGGGCGGACGCTTCCACCGTGCCCGGCAGAGGATCATATCGAGTCAGGTGAGCACGATCCGGTCGGATCTCTCCGGTCGCTGGGACAGCCGGCGGAGGCTCGCGACGGCGCTCACTCTTCTCGAGGAGTTTCCCCTCGAGCGGCTTGTAACCCACGAGCTCGCCCTCTCGGACGCCCCTGAGGCATACAGGCGCCTCGCTCACGGCGAGCCGGGGCTCATGCAAATGGTGTTTCGTTATTGATTCTGTATTGATTGATTATTGAAAGGAGTAGCGATGTATACCCTGGAAGTGCGGCGGGACTTCGTCGCACAGCACTACCTGATCGGCGGGGACTTCGGTCCGGAGAACGACCTGCACTCCCACCACTACAAGCTGGAGCTCCACCTCCGGGGAGAGGAGCTCGACCAGTTCGGCTATCTCGTGGACATTACCGAGGTCGAACGGGTTCTCGACGAGACCGTCGCCGCCTACCGGGACCGGACGCTCAACGATCTTCCGCCCTTTGACGGGTTGAACCCGAGCATCGAGCACTTCTGCCGGATCATCTGGGAGCGGCTTTACAGGGAGCTGCCCCTGAAGCGGCTGTCGGGAATGACCGTACAGATCTGGGAGAATGAGATCGCCAGGGCCGGCTACGAGGCTCCCTTGAACGGGTAGTTCCGGTTGCGGATTCTGCTGGTTATCTACGGCTCTCTGGAGCAACAGACCGGGGGGTATCGCTACGACGCCCGCCTTGTCGCGCTTCTCGAGAGTCGGGGACACCAGGTGACGCTCCTGTCCCAGACCTGGGGTTCCCCCGTGCGCCGTCTTCTGGAGGACCGGCCGAAGCGGATAGTGGAGCGGGCGCGGGAGGCCGGGGCGCAACTGATCCTCGAGGATGAGCTGAACCACCTCTCCCTTCGCAGGAGCAACAGGCGGTTGCGGCGGGAGCTTGGGGTGCCGATCGTTTCGATCGTGCACCATCTCGCCTCCCGGGAGGAGCACAGTCGGCTCGGGGCGTTTCTCCTGCGCCCTCTGGAACGGGAGTATCTGGAAACCGTCGACGGCGCGATCTACAACACCTCGGTGACCCGGGATGATGTGGCCGGTCTCCTCGGCAGGGAGCTTCCCGGGGTTGTCTGCCTTCCCTCGGCGGAGGGGCTTCGGGAGCCCGGGCAGATGGGGGAGGCGGACGATCCGGGGGGAGGCAGGGGTCTGCGACTGCTCTCGGTCGGGTCCCTCATCCGGCGCAAGCGGATCGATGCGGTGATCGAGGCGGTTTCACTTCTCCGGGATGAGCCTGTAAGCTTAACGGTAGTCGGGGGCCGGGAGGCTGAGCCTGCTACGGCGAGGGCGCTTTACACCTTGACCCGGCGCCTCGGTCTGGAGGAGCGGGTCACCTTTGCAGGCTCCCTCACCAGCGGGGAGCTCGCCGCTGCGTACCGGGACCACGATCTGCTGGTGCTGGTGAGTCAGTACGAGGGGTTCGGCATGGTCTACCTCGAGGCGATGGCTCACGGTACACCGGTGATCGCCTCCGAGGCCGGCGGCGCCCGGGAGATCGTCCGGGACGGGTACAACGGTTTTCTCTGCCGCGCCGGCAGCGCCCCGGCGGTGGCGGCACAGATCAGGAGGCTCCTCCGGGAGCCGGAGCTGCGAGAGAACCTGGCATCCGGGGCTCGGCGCACCGCCGCGTCCCATCCAACCTGGGAGGAGAGCTTCGACTCCGCCGAGGCGTACCTCCGGGAGATGAGAGGGGTTGATGGACTATAGCTATCTGGAAGCGAAACGGGACCTCGATGATCGCTCGATGAACCAGCGCGTCTGGGCTGCCTTCCGTGACGGGGCAGAGGAGATTCGATCCCGGCAGGGCGGAGCGCTGCGGATCCTCGAGATAGGCGCCGGCAGCGGAAGCATGGTCGAGCGTCTCGGAGCATGGGGAGTTCTCGCCTCCCTCGCCGAGGGAGGCGAGCTGCACTACGAGGCGGTAGAGCCTCAGGAGGCGCTGATCCCGGTGCTCCGGGAGCGCCTTGCCGCGCGGAGGGAGCTTTCGGGGTGGCGGGTATTTCATGGGGATGTCTCCCAGTACCTCGAGGAGGCCGGCGGCGGGGCGGAGCTGCTCATCGCTCACGCGGTTCTCGATCTCTTTTCCGCCGAAGAGGCTACCGAGATTGCCGATCAACTCCTCGGCGATGGCGGGTTGCTCTACGCTTCGATCACCTTTGACGGAGAGAGCTTTTTCGAGCCCGTCGGCAATCGTGACCTCGACGCGGCAGTCAGGCGCGCCTATCACGACAGTATGGCGAGGCAGGGGGTGGGGGCGTCGGGATTCGCCCGAAAGCTCCTCATTACCCTTCCCGCCGCGGGGATGGAGATAGAGGAGGTGGGAGCCTCGGACTGGATTATCCTGCCTCGGGAGGGCAGCTACTATCCCGGGGAAGGGGCGTTTCTCGGTTCGATCCTCTCTATGGTGGAGTCCTCGGTCCGAGGCGCTTTGCCGGAGGAGCAGCTCGAGGCGTGGCTCGAGGAGCGCAGGGAGCAACTCGAGGGTGGTCGCCTCGTGTACATCGCCCACCAACTCGATATACTTGCACGAAAAGGAAGCAGCATATGAGCGCCAGGTTCGATCGGTCATACCGGCTATGGACGTACCTCCACTCGGTAACCCTACTCATCATCACCGTCGCGATGACACCACTGTTCGTGATACCCGAGGCGCTCCTGTTCTGGTTTCTTGTCCCCTACACCCTCGGTATCCTGACCCTTCTCTACCTGACTGCCGGCTGGGGAGAGGGGAGGGGAGCTGATCTTTTGACCGCCACAAGGGGGGCCGCCGCCGCCCTCGTCTTTTTGTGGGCCGCACTGTTGCCCCTGGACGGATCCCTCGGGGCAACCTCGGTTCGCTGGTTTCTACTTGCCCTGATAGTCGCCGCGGAGGCGACGGACTTCTTTGACGGCCGCCTCGCCCGTCGCCGGGGATGTCGGGAGTTTGGCGCGATCTGGGATATGGAGAACGACGCGCTTTTTATCTTCGCCCTTACCCTTGTCGGCTATGTGCACCTCCGCTTTCCTGCATGGACGCTCCTGATCGGGCTCATGCGCTATCTCTATTTTCTGCTGTTCAGGCTCACCGGGGACCCCCCGGGCTACCCGATGAGTTACAAGTGGTTCGCCAAAAGCGTTGCGGCAACCATCGCGATCTCCCTGCTTGTCACCTATATCCCCGGCCTTTCAACCGTTGCGATACTCTATATTTTGGCTCCCGTCCTCATACTCCAGAGTCTCTCCTTCTCCTGGGACCTCATACTCCAGGCGAGAGCGGGACGGCTCCGGTTTGCCCTCCTCCGGGAGCAGGAGCTGCCGCGGAAGATGGAAACCTGGCGGTGAGGGAGGGGGACCGGTGCGTCTGATCCGCAATCTCTTGCGACCTGAGGGCGGCGAGGCCGATGGAAGGGTCATCCCGGAGATCCTGCTCATCCTCCTTCTTTTTCTCGCCTCCAACCTCGTCCTCGGCCTCTACTACTGGTTGCCGCAACGCAACATCCTCGCCCTGTTCACGGTTGTTCCCGAGAGTGCCGTTGTCTCCCTCCTGATTCTCGGTATTTCCCGTTTTTCCCGGCGCCGGCGGCTCTCGCTGCTGCTGTTACTGCTCCTGCCGGTCTCCCTGGTCGTCCTCTTCGGTCTCGGGGAGAGCTTCTATCAGTTCGTCTACCGGGAGCATTTTGTTCCCTGGCGGGATCTCGCCTTCCTGCCGGGGTTCATGAACATGATTTTTTCGACCAACCGGTTTGCTCAGCCGGTGATCCTCGGGGTAAGCCTTGTCGTCCCGCTTCTACTTACCATGGGCATCCTCTTTTTCCTCTTTTATTTTGCCCTCGAGCGCTCCGCCCGGCTACCCTGGCGCGCGGTCGCCCTCGTCGCTCCGCCGCTGCTTCTGTCAACTCTCACCCTCCTCGGCGGGCAGCCGTGGCGGTATCCGATCACCGCGCGCCTCGTCGACCAGGCACTCCCCCCGACGCCGCCTGAGTACGCGGCGGAGGAACTCGAGCCGTCCCGGGAGGACCCGCTCCCCCTTCTCGGCGGCGGCGACCTCAGGTTCTTTGTCATCGAGAGCTACGGTCACACGCTTTTCAGCCGGGAGGATCACAACCGGCTCATCATGCCGATCTACGACTACCTCGAGGAGGACCTCGAGGATTCGGGCTACTCCATCGTCTCTCATTTCATGAGGTCCCCCGCCTTTGGGGGACGATCCTGGCTCGCCGACGGGACGATCCTCTCCGGCGTCTGGCTTGGTGACCAGGCTGCCTATGACGGGGTAAAGGAGAGCGACCGGCGGACCATTATCGATGTGATGAATCAGGCGGGGTATGAGACGGTTCTCGCAGCTCCCGGGATGACCTATTTCGATCCGGGTTATCGGGAGTTCTACCGGTTCGACCGCTTCTACATTCAACGTGACTTTACCTACCGGGGACCCCACTATACCTTTGGCCGCCTGCCGGACCAGTACCTGCTCAGGTATATGCGCGAACGGACCGAGGGAGTCGAATCACCCCTGTTTACAACCTACGTCATGGTTTCAAGCCACGTCCCCTTCCGGATCGTGCCACCTTACTTCGAGGATTGGGACGGCATGGGCGACGGTTCGATCTACCATCGTGTCTCCCCGACGGTGTTTGACAACAACTGGCTCTCGGGAGGCGAATACCCGGAAGGCTATACCGCCTCCATCGAGTACTCTCTCAAAAGCGCCGTCGATTATGTGCGTCTCTACCTCGAGGAGGGGGACATCGCGGTGATTATCGGGGATCATCAGCCGAGGATCCCGATCAGCGAACGGAGCTCCACCTACTCCGTGCCGGTCCATATCCTCTCCAAGCTCGATCGGCAGGTGGCGCCCTTTAAGGAGCGCGGTTTTGTGGATGGTCTGGTTCCCTCCCAGGAGCCTCCCCATCCACGAATGGACACCCTCTATCCGTTGATCTATGAGGTGCTCATCGGCGTCCCGGCGGTGGAGTCTCTCCTCGCCCCGTGAGCCGTCGGAACCTCCACCTCCTGGTCCTGGGCAACGCTGTTTCGACCTTCGGCAGCAGTGTCTACCTGATCGTTGTCGTTCTGCTGCTCAAGGATCTGACGGAGTCGGGAGTGCTCCTCGGGCTCTATCAGTTTCTCGCGCTGGTGCCCGCGGCGCTGCTGATGCCCCTGACCGGTCCTCTGGTGGATCGCCTTCCGCGCAAAGGGCTGATCGTCGCCGCGGATCTCCTGCGGGGTGGTGCGACGCTCCTCCTTGCCGCCGCATGGCTCTCTGCGCCCCTTCAGACCCCCTGGATCATCCTTCTGGTGGCCCTCCTCCTCGGGGTCGGTAACGCCATCTTTGTTCCCGCGGCCCAGGCTCTCATTCCAGAGCTGGTAGACGATCAAGCTCTCGAGGGTGCCAACGCCCTGCGGGCAACCACCAACCAGTTGTCGAACCTCGCGGGCAACGCCGTCGGGGGCGTCGCCTACGCCCTCGTCTCGGCGCCTCTGATATTTCTGCTCAACGGTGTTTCGTTTATCCTCTCCGCCCTCGAGGAGCTCGCTATCAAGCTCCCCGACCAGGGGGGTGGGCAGCCCGAGCACGACCCCATCCTCGCCTCAGCCCTCGAGGGGGTGCGCCTGGTAGCGGGAGAGACTAAACTGCGCCTCGGGTTTCTCTCCCAGGTCGCCCTCTTCGCGATATCTCCTCCCGTCGTACTCTCCCTTCCCTTCCTCGTGGAGGACCGCCTCGGAGAGCCGGAGTGGTTGGTGGGAGTTCTCTTTGCCTCGATGCTCGCCGGAGCGATCCTCACCTTTCTGGGGCTCTCCCGCTTCCACCGCGGCTCCCGATCGCTTCTGCCCCGGGCGTACGGGATCCTCTCGGTGGCGCTCCTCTCGGTCGCTGTTCTGCCCGGGCTGCCGACGGTCTTTCTCGCCTCCATTGTCGCCGGCGCCGCCGCCGGGGCGGTCTATATCGAGGTAGCCACCACCGTGCAGCGTCGCTTTCCGAGGAGCCATCACGGCAGGCTCTTTGCGGTTATCGAGGCGGGAAACGCAGTGATAGCGCCGGTCGCCTACCTCGCAAGCGGAACGCTGATCGATCTCATCGCGCCCCGGGTGGAGTTGCTCTACCTGATCCCGGCGCTCCCCGCTCTCCTCTGGGCGGTGCGACTTGCCGTCGCATCCTCCCAGGGGCGGCTGTAGCCCTCCCCCGGGGCAGGAGTTACGAGGGGGCAGGGCGGCTGTCCACGCCTCAGGTGCCCTGGTAGTCTGCGATCGGAGCGCAGCTGCACTGCAGGTTCCTGTCGCCCCAGACGTTGTCCACCCTCGCCACCGCGGGCCAGAACTTGTGCTCCCTTACCCAGGGCAGGGGGTAGGCTGCGGCCTCCCGGGAGTAGGGGTGAGTCCACTCCTCCTCGATAACGTCCCTGAGGGTGTGGGGCGCGTTGACCAGGGGGTTGTCCTCCTTCGGGTAGACCCCCTCGGCGACCTGGTCGATCTCCTGCCGGACGGCAAGCATCGCGTCGCAGAACCGGTCGAGTTCGTCCCTCGCCTCACTCTCGGTGGGCTCGATCATCAGTGTCCCCGGCACCGGCCAGGACATGGTCGGGGCGTGGAAGCCGTAGTCAATCAGCCGTTTTGCCACATCCTCCACGGTTATCCCGGTCTCCTTCTCCAGATGGCGCAGGTCGATAATGCACTCGTGGGCGACAGTGCCCTGCTCCCCGCGATAGAGGATCGGAAAGGCGTCCTGCAGGCGGGCGGCGATGTAGTTCGCGTTGAGGATCGCCACCATCGACACCTTCCTCAGTCCAGGGCCTCCGAGCATCCGGATGTAACTCTCGGAGATCGGAAGGATCGAAGCGCTTCCCCAGGGGGCGGCGGAGACCGGCCCGATCGGATCGCGACGACCCTCCTCGCCTCCCCGGGGGTGCGCCTCCTTCGGGTCGAGGACCGGATGGGTCGGCAGAAAGGGGAGCAGATGGGGGGCGACGCAGACCGGACCCATTCCTGGACCGCCGCCTCCGTGGGGTATGGCGAAGGTCTTGTGGAGGTTGATGTGGCAGACGTCGGCACCGATCTTTGCCGGGGCGGTGAGCCCGACCTGGGCGTTCATGTTCGCCCCGTCCATGTAGACAAGCCCACCGGCCCGATGAACCATGTCGCAGATCTCCGTGATCTGTGACTCGAACACGCCGTGGGTCGACGGGTAGGTTATCATCATCGCCGCGAGCTGTTCCTTGCGCTCCTCGAGGAGGGCTTCAAGCCGTTCCATGTCGATCGAGCCGTCTTCCCGGCTCTCGAGGACCGCAACCTCCATCCCCGCCATGACGGCGCTCGCCGGGTTTGTCCCATGAGCGGAGTCGGGGATGACGCAGAGTGTTCGGTGTGCTTCTGCCCGGCTGCGATGGTACTGCCGGATAAGCATCAGACCGGTGAACTCACCTTGGGCGCCGCTGTTGGGCTGGAGCGTGGTCCCGGCAAATCCGGTTATCCGTGCGAGTTGGGACTCGAGCTTGCGAAAGAGGGAGTAGTAGCCGGCGGTCGCACTCGCCGGGAGAAACGGGTGAAGCCCGGATATCCCGGGGAGGGAGAGGCTTGCCATCTCCGCCGAGGCGTTGAGCTTCATGGTGCAGGAGCCGAGGGGAATCATCGCGTGGGCGAGAGAGAGGTCCCGCTGCTCGAGACGTTTCATGTAGCGAAGCATTTTGGTCTCGGTCCTGTGCTCCCGAAAGACTGGTTCCCTGAGAAACGCACTCACCCGCCGGTGAGTCTCCTCCACCTCCGCCTCCGCGGTCCGCAGGAGCGTGGCGAGAGCCGGTGCACTCCGGCCCCTGAGTGAGGCGAACTGACCGAGGAGCTCTTCGACGAGGGCGGCTGTAGTGGTCTCGTCGACGGATAGTCCTACTCTTGCGTCCCTGTACTCCCGCAGGTAGACCCTCTCCTTTGCGAGAGCCTTTACCAGTCGTGCCGCCTCGCCTGCGGTGGTGAGGCCGACGGTGAGGGTGTCGAAGATCTCATCCTTCGGGCTCACCTCAAAGCCGAGCTCCAGCAAGCCCGAGCGGAGGGCGCGGGTGAGGGTGCGTATGCGCATCGCGATAGCCCTCAGCCCCTCAGGACCGTGGTAGACCGCGTACATCGATGCGAGGATAGCCGGGAGGACCTGAGCGGTGCAGATATTGCTGGTGGCTCGATCCCTTCGGATATGCTGCTCCCTGGTCTGCAGGGTGAGGCGCATGGCGGGATTACCGTGGCGATCCCTCGATACCCCGACCAGCCGCCCGGGCAGGAGCCGACGGTACTGGTCACGGGTCGCAAGAAAGGCTGCGTGAGGCCCGCCGAAACCGAGGGGAACGCCGAAGCGCTGGGTTGAGCCGACCACCACATCCGCACCGAAGCTCCCTGGTTCCCGCAGGAGGGTGAGACTGAGCAGGTCCGCCGCCACAATCAGAAGCGCTCCGACCTCGTGGCTCTTCTCGGCGACCGAATCCCAGGGGAGCAGGGAGCCGTCACTGCCTGGATACTGGACCAGGACGGCGAAGGTGCGCTCGTCAATGGGAAGCTTGTCACGAGGGCCGACGACAAGCCGGATATCCTGGGGCTCCGCCCTGGTACGCATCACTTCGATCGTCTGGGGGTGACAGCTCGAGGAGACAACGATGGTGTCTTTCTCGCTGCTGCGGCTCTGGGCGCGCATGGCGAGGATCATCGCCTCAGCCGCAGCGGTCGCCTCGTCGAGGAGTGAGGCGTTGGCGAGCTGCATCCCCGTGAGCTCACTTACCATCGTCTGAAAGTTGAGAAGCGCCTCGAGTCGTCCCTGAGCGATCTCCGCCTGGTAAGGGGTGTACTGGGTGTACCAGGAGGGGTTCTCGAGGATGTTACGCTTTATCACCTCCGGGGTGATCGTCCCGTAGTAGCCCATGCCGATGAGGGCGGTTCCACCGCGATTAGCCCGGGCGAAGGCGGCGTTTTCTTCCATCGCCTCCTGCTCGCTGATCCCGTCAGGTAGATCAACGGTGGTGTCCATCCGGATCGACGCCGGTACAGCGGCGTCGCACAGCTCCTCGAGACTCTCGTAACCGAGGGCGTGGAGCATCTGCGCCTCTTCCTGTTCATCAGGCCCGATGTGCCGGCGCTGGAAACTCGCACTCTCCGGTAGCTCGAAGGCTCCGGCCTCTCCTGTTCGGTAGGAGGGCTTGTACAGGGGGCGACGGACCACCTTCGCCCGTTTGCGACGGCCGCGGATGTCGACGAACAGCTCCGTCCCGACCTGGGCGTGAGGTTTCGAGAGAAAGGCGTTGCCTGCGTAAACGTCCGCCGTCGGGGCGTACATTCCGGTTACAACCTCGCCGATCTGCCCTCCCTCGCCGTTGTAGATGAGATATCCCTCCCGGGGCACCCCTTTGTCCTCCATGACAAAGGTGGCCAGGCGGGTTTCGCTTCCCGCAGCCTTTCGAGCTCGCAGAGCGTCGCCTCCGACGAAACTTCCGTCCATGGTGCAACACCAGGTCAGTCTCGCCTCCAGGGGCGTTACCTTCCTGGAGATCTCGTGGCCGTAGAGGGCGAATCCCGGCTCGAAGCGCAGGGAGTCCCGGGCTGCAAGACCCGCGGGGGTAATCTCGATCTTCCCTTGTCGCGCGGTTGTAAGCAGGAGGCTCCAGATCTTTTCCGCCGCCTCCTCGGGAAAGAAGAGCTCCACCCCGTCCTCCCCGGTGTAGCCGGTCCTGCCGAGGACCACGGGAACCCCCTCGAGCTCGATCTCCTGGGAGAAGAATCGGGGCGGTGGGGTCCAGAGTGAGGGGGCGCCGGAGCGCGCCATGGCGGCTGCAAAAAGCTCGAGGGCCCGGGGGCCCTGGAGGGCTATCATGTAAAGCTGGTCGGAGCGGTCAACGAGGGTCGCCGAGAACTCGCTGATGTGCCGTTGCATCCAGAGGAAGTCCTCTTCCCTCTTAGCTGCGTTGACCACGATAAGCCAGCGGTCCGGTAACCGATAGACGAACAGGTCATCGATCACTCCCGCGTCCTCCGCAAGGAGGAGAGCGTAGTGGGATTCCCAGGGGGCGAGTCCGGTGGGGTCGAAGGAGAGAAGGTGAGCGAGGGCCTCGGCGGATTCCGGGCCTGTCAGCTCAAACTGACCCATGTGGTCGATATCAAACAGCCCCGCGCTGCGTCGGGTAATGCGGTGCTCTTCCACAGCGCCACGCTGATAGGCCAGGGGCATCTCCCAGCCGGCGAAGGTAACGGTCTTTGCGTTGTTGCGAATATGCCAATCGTACAACCGGGTACGGCGTCCACTCATCGAGAACCTCCTGGCCCTGTTCTCCCTGTCCCGTACCTGAGAGATTAACGCGACCTGACGTCCCGTCTGCCCCGTCGGTGCGCGCCGAAAGCGGCGCGACTCTCCAGAGATGTTACACGGTGTCGGCGACCCTTTTGCCTGAGAGTTTCGGTCCCGCCTTGGCCATGAGCCGGGCCTTGCACCTTCGGCGGCCTCCTCTTACGGGAGACGCTCTCTCGCCGACAATATCTGTAATCTAGTACCATGCGGTATGGGTGTCAACAATTCCCGAGCCTCCCTGCCGACGAATCTCCTCGAAGCGATGAGCTCCCAGGAGGAGTGGCGACTCTCGGTTGAAAAGCTCGCGAAGCTTCTCGACCTCGACCTGGTGGACCTCTACCGACGGATCTATGAGAACCCGAGGGGTATATCCCTTTCCGCGGCGACAGACGGGTTCGGCCGGGAGGAGGTCGGGCAGCTCGTGACTCTCCTCGAAGAGGTCGGCTACCCCCGTGCGGCGGAGGAACTCTATCGGGCGGGGGTGTTTGTCCCTCAGGAGGCGGGAGCGCGGCTGCAGGAGCGGCTCATCGGCGGCTACGCCCGGGCGGTGGGGGAGCGATTTTCCGAGCTTTCCTCGAGTCCCGAGGCGCAGCGGATTCGCCATGAACTCTCCCGGGGGCTCGATTACAGAGAGGTTGCCCGGCGTATCCTCGCCGAACAGCTGCCGATAGAGGAGTTGGCCGAGGCGGTAACGCAACGGTTTATCCGGGAGGAGGAGCTACCGTCGAGGGGGAGAGGGACACTCCTTGAGTACATCGGGATGCTTCGTCGGCGCAATATTCTCAGCTATCCGGTCCTCGGGGCGGGGTTCTACGAACAGGTCTACCGCCTTGCGGTGGATGAGGGCTTTATCAAGCCGAGGGTCCGGGAGTCCTACTTTTCGGACCGGGAGCAGCGCCGCCGGGAGCGGGAGGGTAGCCGGGGTGCGGGAGGCGCCGGGAGTCGCGAGGGAGAGGCGTGGGCGAGAACGCTCCTCGGCGTGCCGGCCGGGGCGAAACGGTTGGAGATCCGCCGCGCCTACCGCAAGGCGATGCTCCGCTACCACCCCGACGTTAATCCCCGGGGTGGCGAGGTCGCCCGGGAGCTCAACGCTGCCTATGCAACACTGCTTGGGAGTATCGGCTACTCCTCTTGAGTTTCTCGTCGATCTGCAACAGGGCATCCTCGAGCTGTTCCGGGTAGTCGACGTGGAAGGTTTCGGTGTCGATCATGATCTTCGGTGAGAGGTCGTACTCCTCGAACCAGCGCAGATAGCGTTCGTTGAGCTTCTCCAGATACTGCCGCGGAATCCCCGCCTCGAGCCCTCTGTTGCGCCGCTTGATCCGCGCCAGTGCCGTGTCGACGCTGCAATCGAGGTAGACCAGGAGGTCCGGTTTCTGGGCGTGCTCGAGCATGTTGTTGAGAAGGGTCTCGTAGGTTTCGAACTCCTGGGAGTTCATATCCCCGTCGGCGTGCAGGAGGTCTGCAAAGATCCGGTCTCCGTAGATCGACCGGTCGAGCAGACCGCCACCGTTTTTGAATATCTCTTTTATCATTCGGAACCGCTCGTTGAGAAAGTGGACCTGCAGGGTAAAGGCCCATCGCTTTTTGTCCGCGTAAAAGGAGTCGAGAAGCTCCAGGGTCGACTGCCTGGTGAGCTCCCGAAAGAGGGAGATACCGTAGCGTTCCTCGAGTACCTCGCCTATGGTCGTCTTACCGACACCGATCTGTCCTTCAATAACAATCACTGGTTTCCTCACATGCCCATCCCGACGGAAAAACTGAATAGCCACTGCTCGTTCGGTACGCGGTATGCGTAATCGAAGCCCACCGCCGGAAGGGTTACCCGACTCACGTAGATCCGAAAGCCTCCCCCCGGGCCGTGGTAGGAGCCGACCTCATCGATGAGGCCCCCCTCATAGAAGCTCAGGAGGGTTATTGTCCCCCAGTCGGGGCGGTAGACCGGAATCTCGTAGGATAGACCGCCGGTGAGATAGCGTTCCGCCGGCAGGCTGCCGCGTTCCAGGGTGCGCTGGGTCGGGCGACCCCCGAGGGAGGTTGCCCGCCAGATAGAGCGAATGCTCTCCTCGGCTGTCAAAGCATAGCCTAAACGGTGGCCGTCGAACAAGGGAAAATCGTGGTCCAGGGAGAATCGAAGACTCCGCTCCTCGAAAATCTCGCCGGTAAGCTGGTACTCGCCTTCGATCTCCCCTCGGGGTCCGGCGTTAAAGAAACGCAGCGGGTCGACCCGGCTCCAGCTCAGGGAGACCGCATTAAAGAGTTCCGCCTCGACCTCCGACGCCCCGGGGGGCGCTAGGCCGGGGGAGAACTCGTCTGCTCGGTAGCTCAGGGAGGTGGTGACATCGAGCTCCCGGGATATCCTGTAGCCGAGGCGGAGTGACGCTGTGCTCGTGAGGCTCTCCCAGGTCGCGATGCTCTCGCCGTCGAGGTCCACCGCCTCCTGCTCAGCGCGGCCGACTGTCAGCGCCGTTCCTCCGATGATGTCGGTTCCGGAGATCGACGGGTCGTTGTAGATAAAAATGCCGTTGAACCCGGCGGTTCCGTAGGCGCCGCCGGCGATCAGCTGCTTGTTGAACCCGAGAAGATTGTTCTCGAGAACAAACAGCCCGCCGCTGCTTCCGGAAGATGTGGAGGTGAAAAAGGGTATCGGTACCAGGGTCCACCGCTCCCTGAGGCTCACAACCAGCTCGATCTCCCCTTCCTCAGGGCGCGCAACGGTCTCCGAGATTTCCACCCGGTCAAAGAGGCCGAGGCTGCGAAGCTCCCGTCTCATTTGCTCCCGGCTCTCCTCGCTCCAGGTGTCCCCAAGCTCGAAGGAGATCGCCCTTCGCAGAACCGACTCCCGCGTTTTTCTGAGTCCCTCGAAGCGTATCGAGACAACCTTTGTACTGGGAGCCGCCTCACAAATCTCATCGGGGGTCGGCGTTCTCCCGTCGGCGCTCACCGAGAGAGCGACCAGGGCGAGAAAAGGTATAGCAAGGAGTCCTCGGATCATCTCGGGTCGAATATATCGCGAGCTCGCCGGACTGCATACCGCTCTACTCCCGCTTTTCGTCCCTCCCGTCGCTCCCGCGCTTCGTACCGTTGCTGCCGACAATCTCGAGGACCTCGTCGGCGGAAACCTCCTCCTGCTCCAGAAGTCGATTAGCAAGTTTCTCCAGGGAGGAATCTTTATCCTCGAGGATGGAGAAGGCACGGTTAAACGCTTCCTCCATCAGACGCTGAACATCCTGGTCGACCCGCCGGGCGGTTTCGTCGCTGTACTCCCGTTTCTGGGCGATCTCCTGGCCGAGAAAGACATCCTGACTCTCGGAGCCAAAGGCGATGTTCTGAAAGGAGTCGCTCATACCCCAGTCGAGAACCATCTTGCGGACCAGCTTCTGCGCCTGCTTGAGGTCGTTCTCGGCGCCGCTTGTAACAGAACCGATCTTGAGCTTCTCCGCCGCCCGGCCACCCATCATTACGGCGATCCGGTCGAGGAGGTAGTCCTGTCGATAGAGGTAGCGGTCTCCCTCGGGGAGCTGCTCGGTCACTCCCATCGCCCGCTCCCGGGGCACGATGGTTACCTTGTGGACCGGCTCGGCGCTCTCCACGGTCGCGGCAACCACCGCGTGCCCCGCTTCGTGATACGCGACGGTCCTGCGCTCCTGCTCTTCCATCACCACTCCTGAGCGTTCGAGGCCGAGAATGAGCTTGTCCCGGGCGCCGCTGATGTCCTCCTGGGTAATCTGCTCCTTGTCCTGCCGGGCGGCGAGAAGGGCAGCTTCGTTCAGCAGGTTCTGCAGGTCCGCGCCGGTGAACCCCGGCGTGCTCTTTGCCACCTGCTCGAGGTCAACCGTGTCGGCCAACGGCTTTTTCCGGGCGTGGATTCTGAGGATAGCCTCCCGGTCCTTTACCGCCGGCGCCGGGACGGTAACCCGGCGGTCGAAGCGTCCGGGACGCAGGAGTGCCGGGTCGAGCACATCAGGCCGGTTCGTCGCGGCAAAGACGATGGTGCTCTCGTTCTGCTCGAAACCGTCGAGCTCAGAGAGGAGCTGATTTAACGTCTGCTCCCGCTCGTCGTGCCCGCCACCGAGACCTGCCCCGCGCCGCCGTCCGATCGAATCGATCTCATCGATAAAGATGATGCTCGGGGCGTTCTTCTTCGCGTCTTCGAAGAGACTACGCACCCGTTTGGCACCGACACCAACGAACATCTCCACAAAGTCGGAGCCGGAAATGGAGAAAAACGGAACCCCCGCCTCCCCGGCGATCGCCCTGGCGAGGAGGGTCTTTCCCGATCCCGGAGGACCAACGAGAAGGACCCCGTGGGGAGTCTTTGCGCCCATCTTCAAGAACTTTTTCGGTTCCTTGAGAAACTCCACAATCTCCCGGACCTCACGCTTCGTCGACTCCGCCCCCGCCACATCGTCGAAGGTGGTTTCGCTGTCGCTCTTAGCGTAGCGCTTCGCCTTGTTCTTACCGATGTTGAACATGCCCTGCATACCACCGCCCTCGCCACCCTGCTGACGCATCCCTCTCCAGAGGCGGGAGAAGATAAAGATGAGTATGAGAAAGGGGAGGAAGTTGAGCAGCAGGGTAAGGAAGTTGGTGTCCTGGGTAGGCCTGGTAATGACCTGAACGTCCTGATCATCGAGACGGCGCAGGTACTCCCCTCCAACGCTCTCAGGGATGAAGGTGCGAAACTCGGTCACACTTGTGGAGCGATCGTCGCTGGTGTAGGAGCTCTCCTCCTCGAGGATGCCCGTTATCTGTTCGCCCTGGACCTCGACAGTGGAAACGTTTTCTGATTCGAGCTCATCGAGGAAAAAGGAGTAGGGAACAACCTCGGCGCGGCCGGCTCCTGTGAAAAGGCCTCCGATCCAGGGCAGCGCGAAAAGCAGCATTATAAGGAACAGGGGGCCGAATCTCGGCGTAAAGGAGCCCGGGCTGTCCTGATTATCTGGATTGCGTTCCGGTCTGTTGGTTTTCTTATCAGCCATATAAGCTGATAATACTAAGCCACCCGCGGCGACGGCGAGGAACCGGCGTCACGGGTGGCCCTCTGTCGCTTCCCGATCAGTCGTGTACGTGGCCGTGCTCGAGTTCCTCTTCCGTCGCGTCCCGGACGCCGGCAACGGTCACATCGAAGTGAAGGGTCTGTCCCGCGAGGGGGTGATTAGCGTCTACCTTTACCGCCTCATCGCTCACCTCGGTCACCCGCACGATCTGGCTGCCGCCGTCGCTCGTCTGCGCCTGGAACTCCATGCCGACGTTGATCTCATCCACGCCGGTAAACCGGTCTCGGGGCACCTCGGCGATAAGGGCGTCGTTATACTCTCCGTAGCCGTCAGCGGGGTCGATAGCGGTACGGAAGTTATCGCCCTCGCTCTTGCCTTCAAGCTCCGTCTCGAGACCCGGAATGAGGTTGCCCTGTCCATGCAGATATGCAAGCGGTTCGCCCCCTTCGGAGCTGTCGAGGACTTCCCCGCTGTCGTCCGTCAAGGTATAGTTGATCGATACAACTTTGTTCTTTTCGACTTTCATAGTCCCTCCTTCCCTAACCTACCAATCCCTGGTTTATCTGTCGATCCCGACCCTTAGATACGGACCACGGTGCGTCCCGTCTGTTCTCCCCGAAGTATCCTGTCGAAATAATCGGGCAGCTCCTTGAGGGAGACCTCGGAAATCAGGGAGTCGAGGTTTCGCGGCTTCCAGACGCCTGCGAGGCGATCCCAGCACTGCCGCCGCAGGTCCCGACTCACCGCGACCGAGTCTATGCCGATGAGTCTGACGGCCCTGAGGATGAAGGGAAGCACGGTCGTTTCGACAGCCGTTGCCGCGGCGTTGCCGCAGGCGGCGACGCTACCGCCGTAGCGGATCCCTCGCAGCAGTGAGGCGAGGGGAGCGCCTCCGACGGTGTCCACCGCCCCGGACCAGCGAGCTGAGAGCAGCGGGCGGTCGGGCTGCAGGTGTAACTCCTCCCGGCTTAGAACCGTTGCCTCCGGGGCGACCGGGGCGAGAACCTGCGAAGCTCGAGGTTTTCCGGAAACCGCCTCCACCTGCCGGCCGATGCGGGTAAGTATGGCGGTCGCAAGGCTGCCCACGCCGCCGGTGGCGCCGGTAACGAGGATCGGAGCTTCCGGCTCCTCGAGCGACTCCTCGATCGCCGTGACCGCAAGGGCCGCAGTGAGTCCTGCGGTGCCGAGGGCGGCGGCCTCCCTGAGGGAGAGCCCCGCCGGAAGTGGAAGGGTCCAGTCCGCCGGAAGTCTGAGAAGCTCACTGTAGCCGCCCCAACTGTTCACTCCGAGGTCGTAGCCGGTGGCGATCACCGAACTACCTTCCTCGACCAGGCCACTCCCCTCGAGGACCTCACCGACCGCATCGATACCCGGGGTGTGGGGGTAGTGGCGGGTAACCCCGACAGCTCCAGTTGCGGAGAGGGCGTCCTTGTAGTTCAGGGAGGAGTAGCGCACCCGCAAGAGAATCTCACCGGTGCCGAGGTCCGCGGGAGAACAGGTTTCCACCACGGAGCGACAGGAGTTCCCTTCTCTGTAGACTCGTAGCGCTCGAAAGCTTTTCATCTTCCCCCACCTTCTAAAGATTACACGCCGTTGTGATTAAACGACAACCCGTCGAGATAAACGCAAACGGCCGCCGAATGTGGCAAACCTTCGTGAAGGCTCTATACTTAGCTCCTATGAGTACCGAAGAGCTTTCCGGACTGCTGACCTCGGAGCGGGGGGAGCCAAAATCCACGGAGCGAAGCGAGCTTCTAAAGAACATCAAGCTGATTATCAGAATCCGGTTCTTGGTCTCTCCTTCGATCTTCCTGCTGATTTTTCTCGCCGGTCTCGGCGGCTTTACCGCGCAGAGCGCCTTCAGTCAGGATCAACTCATCGTCAACGGTTTCAACGTGGCGGGGATTCTCATACTGAACCTCACCTACGCGCTCCTGCTCAGGCGCCTGGAGGACCTGCGGCCCCTGGTTCTACTCCAGCTGCTCATCGACATCTTTCACTTCACCGTTACCGTCTACAAAACCGGCGGGATCACCAGTCCTTTCGCCTTCCTTTACTTCTTCGTTATTTTCTCAGCCTCGATACTCGTCTCCAGTCGCAGCGCCTACCTCGCCGCAGGAGTCTCGGTTCTATCCTACGCGCTGGTGCTCCTGCTGACCCGCCTCGGTATCCTCAGCTCCCAGGAGTTTTTCAGCCCCCTAGCCGGCCTCTCCCTCAACGACTCCTACATTGTCCTCACCGCCGGGTTTACGGTGATATCGTTTTTTGCCTTTGCCGCTCTCTCGAGTTATCTCACCGGGTTGCTTCACAAACGGCAGCAGCGGCTCAAACGGTCCCACCAGGTCCTCGCCTCGAAACACGCCTCGATGCTCCTGCTCTACCACGTCACCCAGGCGATCAACAAATATTCGACGATCCGGGAGGTGGTCGACCACATCCTCTCCCAACTTATGGATCACATGCAGCTCCACCGGGCGATCCTCTACCTCCTGCGGGACGGGGAGTCTCTTGAGCTCTACATGATCAAGCGGAGAGGCGGAGACGGCGGGGACCTCGCACTCTCCATCCCCCTGCGGGAAGACGCCGGACTCACAGCCCGGGCGGCGATCCGCAGGGAGGCGTATAACATTACCAACCCCGAAGAGAGCCCCTACATAAACCGGGAACTCGCCCGCAAAATAGGTCTCAATCCCTTCGCCCTCGCCCCGATGGTGGTGCGGGAGAGGCTGGTCGGCATAATCGGCATCGACAGGAGCCATGACAACGGCGCTATCCTCCCCGACGAGTTTCGTCTCCTCCAGATCTTCGCAAACCAGGCGGCGATCGCGCTGGACAGTCTCCATCGGGAGGGGTCGTTTGACGACTCCCTGGGAAAGAGAGCACCTTTTACCTAGGCGCCGGGAGGCGCGTAGAGATGTGGATAATTGATGCGACAAACATTCGTACCGGCGGTATGTCCAACTACGTCCACGCCCCCGAGGGGGACGAGGATGTCAGACGGATCCCCGAGGATAATTCCGTCGAACTGGTGGACGGTGAAGAGGATCAACCCCGAGGTTCTCGCCGGGAGAGCAGGCGGGGAGGGTTGCTCCACCCGTGGCAGGGTAATGAGTTCGACGAAATGGCATGACCACCTCGAGAAAGGGTCGTTCATCCCTGCTGTCCTCCACCCTGGGGATAACCTCGATATAACCGCCTCCGGCAGAACAACCTAACCGGTGAGAGCCGGAAACCGTCGTTTCTGCTTCTTTGGGCAGCTCAAAGCGCGCTTTTGCAAGGAAATAGTTCCGGTTCCATCCCCAGGGTGGAGGACAGTAGAGACGGGTTGCCCCCCGAGGGGAGAGTCGCGTATAAGTCTCACAGCAGGGAGATGCCCCAATGAAGCGTGAAATGAGCTATCAGGAGTTTTGCCGCGCCATCGAGGACGCGGAGATTATCGATATCCGGACCCCCGAGGAGTACGACTCCGGCCACATCCCGGGAGCGAAGAACATCAACATATACGACGACACCTTCCTCGAGGAGATCGGAGCTCTCGACCGCAGGGGCACCTACGCTCTCTACTGTAGAAGCGGCGGCCGCACGGCGAAGGCGCTGATGATGATGGAGGGGATGGGCTTCGAGTCTGTGGGACACCTCGAAGGGGGGATCCTCGACTGGGAAGGCGAGCTCGAATAACCGCCCGCTTTGCCCGCGCCGATGTCCCCCGGCAGGGTCAGTAGAGCAGAGGCGCTACTCCAGCTCGTAGAGCAGCGCCTCCCCAGGGTCGACCTGCTCCATCCATCCCCCCTCCTCAAAGGTATCCTGAGCCGGTCGCCCCTCCTCGGTTGAAAAGAGCAGCCGCCACCTCCTGCCCTCGCTCAGGGGAACCTTGAGATGCCGGACGGGTGAGGTTGTGTCGCAGTTTACCAGACAGAGCAGGCTCCGCTTCCGTGAACCGAGGGTCCAGGCGATTGTCCGCTCCCCGCCGGTTGCGTCCGGAGGAAGCAGCCAGGTCACCTTGCAATCAACGATCTCATCCTCGAGGGAGTCAAGAAAGAGTCGAATCCTCGATATCCGGTAAAAGAGGTAGCCGTTTCTGCCGAAACGAAAGGGCCCGCTGGTAGCCTTCGGTCCACTTCGTTCCTGAAACACGTAGAGCTTGGTGTACTCCTCGTTCTCCCCGCGGTTGTAGTGGATGTTTCGGCACTCGAAGTTCGCCCCCATATAGCTCGGCATGTCCGTGAGAAAGATCGAGAGGAAGTAACGCGCCTCGTTGCCGGCGAGGTAGAACTCGTCGAACCTCGGGTCGTCCTTGTCGGCGGTCATCATCGTCACTGCCGGAGAGACGGTTCTCGTTTCATGAATATCCCGGTACCGTCGCAGCCGCTTGAGAAACTCGTCGGATCCAAAGGGTTTCGACTGAAGGTCTCCGAGGGTCGCCTCGGCCCGGGCGAGCTCGAGGTGATCAACCTCGTTACCGTAGGCGATGACGTTTGGGGGGGAGAGAAAGCTCTCGGCGAAATAGGCGAAGTAGGGGGCTTGATTCGACCGGCGGATCCGTTCCTTGACCGTGGCGAGGAGGTCGTAGTACTCACCCCCCTCCCGGGGCACCCCGGAAGGTCGCATCTGCACGTGGGACATGTCCCCCCGCATAAAGTCGAACCCGTAGCGATCCTGAATCTCCCCGTAGTGTCGCGCCACGTACGCCCACACCTCCTCCCGGGGACGGCTGAAGTCTATCTCCCAGTTCCGGTTTTCCTCGAGGCGGCCGTAGAGCTTGTAGCGCGTGAGGGGTCCGAAGACTCGGGACATCGGCTCGGGTCGGCAGATGCGGTAATCCCGCCAGAGGTGGCCGTCACCATCGATGTGCTCGCTCTCTAGGTCTACCTCGAGTCCCCGGTAGGGGGGCGCCATGGTTGCCGGGACAGGCTCGTAGCCGAGGGTGTAGATCTCCCTTGCCAGAGCGCCTCTGCGCTCCCTTCGCCCCTCCGGGTCGTCGACCCGGCCAAAGAGGAGCTCGAGGCGCTCCTGTTCCCGCATACCGGCACCGAAGAGCTCTTCCTTCGTCCCCGGCACCCCAACCCCGGCGACAGCCGAGCCGTAGCGCCTGAGAAACTGAAAGATCCGCTCGGCCACCTCCTCATGGAGATCTTCCCGGTGATCGATGATTCTGGTGTCCTCCCTCCGCAGCCACTCGAAGTGGGAGGGATTTGCGATAACGATCTGTGAGAACCTGTCGGTATGCGGGATAACGTCCATGCCGACGCTTTTGCCCATCAGGTGCAGGAGGTTGACCAGCGCCTTGAGCTGCCGTGCGGGGGTGTCGAGATGGGGGTGCTCCTCGAGAAGCTCCCTGCTTAGAAACTCGCCGTTTATGTTCCAGCTGCTCATGCCGTAAAGGCTTCCGACGACCCCGGGCTCCCAGACCGGCAGGAGATGGATCGAATCCTGGGAGCGGGGAATGGTCAGGGCGTATTTTGCGACCTCCATGAAGCTTCCGACAGTCCGGATGTTGATGCCGACCATGTTCGTCCTGCGGGCCCAGTCGGGGGTCGGCTCCCCGCGCCTCGGGGAGGCGATCTCCTCCGGCTGATCGAGGGCGGTGCGCTCGGGATCGGTCTGCTCCGCCGAGACGGCGAGATCGAGGGCTCCTCCGTAGCGGGAGCGAAGCAGTTTGAGCAGTCGCCGAAGGGGTAGGGCAACGGCCTCCGAGGGCGTGAGATTAGTGCAGAAGCTCCGTTCTCCCCGCCGGTAGGGCTCCTCCTGGACCGGGGCTTGCGAGCGCCACAGCTCGTTGAGCTCCGTGTGACTCTTTCCGAGTTCCACGCCCCCGCCCATCAGAGAAATGAGACCTCGTACTCCCTGCTGATTACAATGTCAGCCCGGGATTTGCTGCGGGCGATGATCTGGTGCTCGATCTCGAGGACCTTCTCGATAAAGGGGTCGAACTTCTCCCGACCTCGGCGCTGCCGGGCGGCAAGGGTTTCATGAAAGTCGCGATCGATAAAGATGTGGTGGTCGGCCTCCTCGAGGAGGGTGGTGTAGGTTCCCTCGGCTATCACGACCTGGGCTCCGAACAGCTCGAGCTCCTCCTCGGTAACCCGGTCCTCCTCGTAGATGACAAGGGGCTTTGTTATGTGAGACTCCCTGGCCTTCGCCGCCCGCAGATGGTCGTCGAGGAGGGTGAGCTGAACCTCCCCGGTTCCAACCCAGGAGATATCCTCCCTCCGGCGTCGGTCGTTGCTCTTTGGAGGCAGAACAAAGTAATCATCCTGCTGCAGCACCACCGCGTTGACATCCCGATCGGCGAACGCCTCTCTGAGCGCCTCCGCGGTCTCGGACTTGCCGCTTCCCGACTCCCCGGCAACGGTGATCGTCGTCGGGCGGTCCCGCCCGGATAGCTCAGCCTGAAGACGGTCGGCTATCGCCTCCGCCGCCCTGCGATGGTGTTCTTCAACAATAATAACGTCGCCGCGCATAGTGACCTCCAGGGGGTTTCTCCTATTGTAGGAAATTTCTGAAAGGGGCGAAAGCAGGCTCAGTTCCTTCCGGAGGAGCGACGGACCACCAGGTGCCCGGACACGGCGATCTGTCGCGCCGGGGCGAGGGGATTCTCCAGGCGCCGGAGCATCAGCTCCACCGCGGCGTTTCCAATCTCTCCCACCGGCTGATGGAGGGTGGTGAGGGGCACACGCAGGAGCTTTGCGTAACGCACATCGTCGAACCCGACCAGTCGAACGGTGTCAGGGATGGAGATCTCCATGAGGTCGAGGGTGTGCATGAGGGTCGCCGCGGTCTCGTCGTTTCCGCAGACCAGATCGGTAACCCCGGCGGCGACGAGGGAGCGGGAAACCCATTCGCTCTCCTCCGGCTCTCCCCAGTGGATCCAGTCAGCTTCGGGGGTTACGCCGTAATCGAGAAGAGCCGCCTTGTAGCCCCGCTGCCGAAGCAGGATAGTGTGGGCGGAGTAGGGCCGGGCGAAAAAGTCGACCCGTCGTGCACCCCGCTGCAGGAGGTGCTCGGTAACCATGTAGCCGCCCCGGAAGTTGTCGATCCCGACGAGGTCGTAGCCGCTGCGCTCCGGGAAGGGGAGGTAGTCGGTGTCGAGGAGCACCACCGGTATTTCCGCCTCCGAGAAGAGCGAGAGGATCGTCTCGTTAAGCTCCCGCGCCCGGGCATTGAACTCCAGGGGAGCAAAAAAAACACCTGAGACGCCGCTTGTGACGTAGCGACGGGCGACGGAGGTCACCGACTGCTCCAGTTCCTCCCCCCACAACTCCGAGCCACTCCAGAGGAGAGAGAAGTCGTTCGCCTCGGCGAGGGTGGCGATCTGACCTGCGATCGGCTCGAAAATCTCCCGCTTTCCGAGGCCGGAGATCAGGAGTCCGAAGAGACGGTGGGTACTCTCAGCCGCCTCGTCGAGGACGTAGCTCCCGGAGCCGGCCCGCCGGTGGATCAGGTTCTCCGCCGAGAGCGCCCGCAGCGCCTTTGTCACCGTCGGTCTCGAGACACTATACCGTTCGGCGAGTTCCGTTTCGCTCGGCAGCCGCTCCCCCTCCCGGTAGTGCCCCTCCGTGATAAGTCGTTTGAGCTCTCCGTATATGTGCTCGTACTTGAACCGTGACCGACTGCCCATAGTCAACTGATCTCCTGTCCCGCCCCGCGGGGCCCTCGCCCGCTGATCTGGTGCCGGTAGCCATAATACCACAGCTTTTTGCTATTGTAATTACCAATATGAAAGATTTGCTTGACAGATAACCTCGCTGGCTTCTTAATAGAACTTACATATTCCTCCGTGTGGGGTTGCAGATTTGCTGCCGCCCACCCTCGAGGATATGAACACCCAAGGAGGTTTCTGTATGAAACGACTGGTTCTAACGCTTCTCGTCGGCCTCATAGCGCTTTCCGGCGCCTTCGCCGCCGGCCAGGGGGAGGAAGACGATGTGCTGCGTGTCGCTGCGACCTTTGGCGACCTCGGCAACCCCTTCTTTTACACCATGGGACAGGGCGTTGAAGACGCCGCCCTCGAGATCGATCCAAATGCGGAAGTGACGGTTGTCAGCTCCGGCTACGATCTGAACACCCAGACCGACCAGATGGACAACTTCGTCGCCAACGACGTTGACATTATTATCCTCAACGCCGCGGACAGCGCGGGTATCGCCCCTGCGGTTCGCCGGGCGAAGGAAGCTGGGGTCATCGTTGTCGCCGCTGATGTCAACGCCGACGGCGGGGTCGACGCGACGGTTACGTCGAACAATTTTCAGGCCGGTGTCCAGTCGGGGCAGTACATCGTCGACCGCCTCGACGGCGAAGGGGACGTGATTATCATCAACGGGCCTCCGGTATCCGCGGTAATCGACCGCGTAGACGGTGCGATGAGCGTCTTTGAAGAGCACGACGACATCAACATTCTCTCGGACAACCAGAACGCCGGCGGCAACCGGGAGGGTGGTCTTCGGGTTATGACAGATCTCCTCACCGCCTTTGATGAGATCGACGCTGTCTTTGCGATCAATGACCCCACCGGAATAGGCGCGGACCTTGCCATCCAGCAGGCTCAGCGGGAGGATGAGATGTTCGTTGTCGGTGTTGACGGCGCCCCGGACGCGGTAGTTGCCCTCAACGACGAGACAAGCACCTTCGCCGCGAGCGCTTCCCAGGACCCCTACACCATGGCGGTTCGGGCGGTCCAGATCGGTCACAGCATCCTCGAGGGCAATGATCCTCCCGATGACATCGTCCTGATCCCGACTCAGCTCATTACCCGGGACAACGTCGACGCCTATGAGGGCTGGACGCTTCCGGAGTAATCTTTCACACTGACCTCGATTCGCGCCCGGGCCCCGGCAGTAACGGGGCCCTTGCGCGGTCAGAATCCAACCGCAGCAGGACGATATGCCAGATCAGAAGCAAAGAGATCCGATCATCTCCGTTCGAGAGGTGAGCAAGAGCTTTCCGGGAGTCCTCGCTCTTGATCAAGTTTCTCTCGACATATTTCCCGGGGAGGTTCACGTTCTCATGGGAGAGAACGGTGCGGGAAAGAGCACCCTCATGAAGATCCTCGCCGGGGTCTACAGGGCTGACTCAGGGGATATCATCCTCGAGGGGGAGGCGGTTCATATCGATACGCCCCTCCAGGCGCAGCACCTCGGAATCAACCTCATCAATCAGGAGCTCGCCATCGCTACCAACCTGACGGTGGCTGAAAACGTCTTTATGGGCCGGGAGCCGACGCGCTTCGGCGTCCTCAACCGGGGCGTCATGGACAGCGAGACCCGGCGGGTTCTCAAACTCCTCGGCGCGGACTTCGAGCCGGACCGGAAAGCGGGAACCCTCATGGTCGCCGAGCAGCAGCAGGTCGATATCGCCCGAGCCCTGGTCAACAACAGCAACGTTATCATTATGGACGAGCCTACCGCTGCCCTGAGCGAGACCGAAACGGAGAAGCTCTTTGCCCTGATAAAATCTCTCAGGGACAAGGGGCTCGCGATCGTCTACATCAGCCACCGTCTCGCAGAGATTGCGGTGATAGCGGACAAGGTGTCGGTGCTCCGGGACGGTAAGTACGTCGGTACGGTCACCGGGGAGGAGATGGACAAGGCGACGATCGTCCGGATGATGGTTGGGCGTCCCCTCTCGGATTTTTATCAGCACGAGGTTGCCGGGGAGAAGAGCAACAAGTATCTGGTGGTAAAAAACCTTGCCGACGGCAAGAAGGTCCACGGCGTCTCCTTTCAGGCGGCGGGGGGAGAGATCATGGCGATCTCCGGGCTCGTCGGTTCCGGTCGGACCGAGCTTGCGAAGCTCATCTTTGGGGCGAACAAGCGAACCTCCGGAGAGATCTATCTGCGAGGGAAGCAGGTAGACATCGGCTCTCCCCCCGACGCGATGCGTCTTGGCATCGGATACGTACCGGAGGATCGAAAGGACCAGGGCCTGTTTCTCGAAATGACCGCTCACGAGAACATCGTGATGAACGTCATCCCGAAGAGCGCCCGTTTCGGCGTGCTTTCCGGGGGTGATAACCTCAAGCGAACCAAGGACGCGATCACCCGACTCAATATCAAGCTTGCCTCCCACCGCACCCGGGTTCTCTCCCTCTCCGGCGGAAACCAGCAGAAAGTGCTGCTCGCCCGGTGGCTCGAGATACGTCCGGAGGTGTTGATTCTCGATGAGCCTACCCGGGGAGTCGATGTCGGCGCAAAAAGTGAAATCTACCGGATCATCGGCGAAATCGCCCGGCAGGGGGTGGCGGTGATCTTTATCTCCAGCGAGCTGCCGGAAGTCGTGGGACTTGCGCAGCGGGTTCTGGTACTTCGGGAGGGTAAGCTGGTTGCGGACCTCACCGAGAAAAGCGATATAACCCAAGAGACCATCATGGCCTACGCCACGGGCGTTCGAGAAGCCCAGCCGGCGGCCGAGTAGGAGAAGTAATGAAAATCAATCTCTCCCGGCAAAAAGACTCGGTGTTCATGCAGAACCTCGGGATCCTCCCGATACTTCTGGTGATAGTGATTCTTTTTGCCCTGCTAAGCGGTAACTTTCTCAGACCCAACAACCTTCTCAATATCCTTCGCCAGGCGTCGATAAACATGGTTCTCGCCACGGGTATGACCCTTATCATTCTCACCGGGCGTATCGACCTGTCCGTCGGCTCGATCCTCGCGGCGACGGCGGTGATCGGGCTGCAGGTCTCCCAGATGCCCGGCCTCCAGTGGGCCACGCTTCTCGCACCCCTGGGGGCAGGACTCTTCATGGGTCTGTTAAACGGAGTGCTCATCGCCTACGCGAAGCTTCCCTTCTTTATCGTCACCCTCGGAAGCATGACCGTCTGGCGGGGAGCCGCCTATCTGTTCGCCGACGGCACGACGATTATCAACAACGATCTCAACTTTGCCTGGATCGGAAACGGCTACCTCGGTCCGGTTCCCTGGCTCGTGGTTATAGCCCTTCTGGTCGTCGGGTTGACCTGGTTCCTCCTCAAAAAGACGGTTCTCGGCGTTCATATCTACGCCGTAGGAGGTAACGCCACCGCCGCGCGACTCACCGGTATCAAGGTCGGCATGGTACTCGCGTTCGTCTACAGTATGAGCGGGCTCCTGTCGGGACTCGGAGGTGCGATGACAGCAAGTCGCCTCTACTCCGCCTCGGGGCTCCTCGGTGAGGGAGCGGAGCTCGACGCGATCGCCTCGGTTATCCTCGGCGGAACGAGCATCCTCGGGGGGAGCGGTAGCGTCGCGGGAACCCTCATCGGAGCTCTGATCATCGCCGTGCTCAACAACGGCCTCACCCTGATGAACGTCTCCTTTTTCTGGCAGCTGGTGGTCCGGGGAATCGTGATTGTCCTCGCCGTCGGTATCGAACGGGTACGAAACCGGAATCAAGAGTAGACTATGCATCTCGGCATAGATCTCGGCTCCGGCTCCATCAAGCTTCTGCTGGTGGACCGGGAGGGTCGGGAGTGGGAGAGCTCGGCGAGCTATCCGATCGCCTCTCCCGAGCCCGGCTACGCCGAGACCGACACAGAGCGGTGGCTCGAGGCGTTTGCATCCTGCCTGAAAAGGCTCCCTGACCTCGCGGGCTTGCGCTCTATAGGTCTGTGCGGCCAGATGCATGGAATCGTTCCGGTATCCATAAGCCGGGGAGAGGCGGTCTACCCGTGCATCACCTGGGCGGACAGCCGTGGCCGGGGCTATCTCCCCCGTCTCGAGGGGCAGAAGAAGCTGATCGCCGAGGCGATAAGAAACCGGCCCGCCGCGGGAATGGCCGCCACTACCCTCCTCTGGCTCAAGGAACAGCGGCGTGAGATCCTGTCGACCTCGGACCTGGTACTCTTTCCAAAGGACTTTATCCGCTGGGAGCTGACCGGGAACCTCGGTACCGACCGCTCCGATGCGAGCGGAAGCCTTCTCTACGATTTTCGCAGCCGATCCTGGTCAAAGGAGCTTCTCTCCCATCTCGAGATCGAACGCTCCCTCCTGCCGCCGATCGCCGGCAGTCTCGAGCTCGCCGGACGAGTCTGCCCTGAGGCGGCGAGGCGGTACGGGCTGCCTGAGGGATGTCCGGTAGCTTTCGGTGCCGGAGATACCCCAGCGGCTATGTACGGCGCCGACCTCCTTGACCCGACGGTGGTGCAGGTGAGCGTAGGCACCGCAGCCCAGGTGGGGCGCGCAACCCCGGAGCTGCCGGCGTATCACGAGGGGCTGAACCTCTTTGAAGGGGTGAGCGAAGGGGTGCGCTACCGGATCGCCGCTATGCTCAACGGCGGGTTGGCCCTCGAGTGGATGCGTCGGACCCTCTCTCTCGACTGGGATGAGCTCTACCGGCAGGTTGACGCGCAATCGCTCTCCCCCTCCCGGGAGCTCCATTTCCTGCCCTACCTCTCGGGGGAGCGCACCCCCTACATGAACCCCGAAGCCCGGGGGGCGTGGACCGGCCTCGCCCTGAATCACACGCGCCTGGACATCGCCCTCGCAGCTCTTGTCGGGGTGGCAGAGTCGGTCCGCCTCGGTCTGGAAACCCTCGGCACCGAGGGGGTGGAACAGGTCCGCCTCGTCGGCGGCAGCGCCCGATACACCTACTGGGCTCGCCTTCTTGCCACGGTCCTCTCCCTTCCCGTGAGTCGCTGTGACGCCGCCAATGGTTCCGCCCGGGGGGCAGCCCGGATCGGCGCCGCGGCTGTGGGGGAGCAACTCAACTTTGAGGAGAGCCTCTCTCCCGTTGAGCCCCTCGAACTGCCCTGGATCGAGGAGCACTACAGGAGATTCCTCGAGTTGTACCGCCGGTTGCACGCACCCGCCCTGTAGTGCCGGCGGTCTGCCGGCGCGTCCCGGGCGGGGCAGGGGAGAGCAGAAAGCGGGTCATGACGGTTCTCATTGCAGGTGCCCCGATCTAGATGTATCTTAACGGTCATGTCGGAGCACACCTACAAGAAGATTGAGATCGTCGGGTCCTCACAGAAGGGGCTTGATGACGCTATTGAGAACGCTATCGCCCGGACCGGCGAGACGATATCGGACGCCCGCTGGTTCGAAGTCACCGAAATCCGCGGTCATATCGAGGGGGGCAAGATAGCCCACTGGCAAGTCGGCGTGAAGATCGGTTTTACCATGAGAGGGTAGCAGAGGGAGCCTCAACTCCTCCCTGATCAATCTCGAGCGTTCGCCTCCGGCGGTTTACCGTTATGCTGCTGCCAAAATGGAAAACGGCCCCCGTATCTCTGGACTCCCCGGCGGGGAAGGGTAGAACGTCCCCCGCCGGCTCTTTGAGGAGCAGCACCGCCTCGCCACGGATGAGCAGGAGTCGATCTTTGCCCTCTCGAGAAGCGAGGTCCTCGGGTTTACCCGTGCGGTGCTTATTCTCCTCGCCATTTACGCCGTCGCCGGATTGCAGACCAGAAGGAACTCGACCGAATTATCGCTCTACCAGACCGACCGGCTCCAGGGGGCTGAGGAGTATGGTGTCGTTCCCCTCGAACCAAGGCTTTCCAACCTGGTGAAGGTAGCGCCTAGGAGCTAGGAGCAGAGATTTCACAACTCGCGGTAGAGCGGGATACGGCGATACCCATCGGAATCATGGTGAATGAGCTTCTCACGGATGCGGAGAAACCAGGCGACCCGGAGGCCGAGACTGCTCAGACCGGCCACTCCGGACGAAGCGCCTCCTGCGTTCCCGCCTCCGAGGGGAGGCAGCCGCAGCGGCTAATACTCGAGAAACTCGTCATCACTACTATCCCTTGCGAAGCTCCTGCCGTCTCCGTTGCTCCCCCTGCTCATCGGGTCGCTCTCCCCGAGAGCTAGGGTAATCCCGGTATTGGAAATGCCGACGGTCTCCGCACCGTCTGTGCCGTGCCCCGGCGTCTTCTTTGATCTCCCGGGGCGTGCCGAAACGAGTTCGGCGGGTCGCGGCAGGGAAGCTTTCCCGGAGTTAGTTGCCGATCCGTGTTCGAGGGTGAAGTAGCGGATCGCGCTCTGTAGCTGGTCTGCCTGTGCCGTCAGTTCCTCGGCCATCGACGCCATCTCCTCGGAGGCTGATGCGGTCTGTTGGGTGACCTGGTCGAGCTGGACAATCGCCTTATTGATCTGTTCGGCCCCGGATGACTGTTCGACGCTCGCAGCGCTTATCTCCTGTAACAGCTCGGCGGTCCGGGCAATTTCAGGGATAACACCATCAATACGCTTTCCCGCCTGTTCGGCTACCTCGACACTGCTGTGGGAGAGTTCCGCTATTTCCCCTGCGGCAACCTGGCTTCGCTCCGCAAGTTTTCTTACCTCCCCGGCGACGACGGCAAACCCCTTGCCCTGCTCACCTGCCCTGGCAGCCTCAATGGCGGCATTGAGGGCGAGAAGGTTTGTGTTCCTGGCGATCTCTTCGATAATGGTGATGCGCTCCGCGATCTGCCTCATGGCGTTAACAGTTTCGGTTACCGCTGTTCCACCCTCCCGGGCGTTTCGGGCTGCGTTTTGTGCGATCTTATCAGCCTCCGAGGCGTGGTCTGCGTTCTGCTGGATGTTGGAGGCCATCTGCTCCATCGAGGAGGATACTTCTTGCGCCGCGGAGGCCTGCTCGGTGGCTCCTTCGGACAACTGCTGGGCGGTGGAACTCATCTGGTTGCTCCCCGCCGCGACCCCGTCGCCTGTCCGGCGAACCTCCCCTATAACCCCCGAAAGCTTGCTACGCATAGCTTCCATTGTTCTCATCAGCTCGGCAACCTCGTCGTTGCCGGATACTTCGATCCGACCGGCGAGCTCTCCCGCCTCCATCTTGGTGGCGGTGGCGTTTAGTGATCCGATGGGAGCAACAACGCTTCGAATCACAAAGAGCAACAGGGGAACGATTGCCAGAAGGAATACCCCGAGAACGATTGCGATCGCCAGCCGCGAGGACCGGGCAATCCTCGCCTCTATGAGCCCGGCGACTTCCGCCTGCCGTTCGGCGACGTTGTCGGCGTAGACGCCGGTACCGACCCAAAAGTCGGTACCGGGAATCATCTCAGCGTAGGAGACCTTTGGCTGCAGGCCGGCACCAGGCTTCTCGAAGATGTAGTTAACGAATCCCCCGCCCGCTGCCGCTGCCTCGGCGAGCTCCCGAACATAGGCTACACCTTCCGGGTCGGTTGTACCTGCGAGGTCATCGCCTTCGAGATCGGGCCGGGGAGGGACGATCACGACCGTGGTCCCCTCATAGATAAAGTAGTATCCCGACTCGTCCTCTTCGAAACGGATGTCCGCCGCCGCACCATATCAGGTTCAGCAGTAGTTAAAGCCGCGGCACAGGACCTTCGGCAAGATGAGTATAAAGCTCAACTATAAGTGTACCCTAGGGTTGTCCCGCGACGCAAATCGCCGGGGCGCCGTTGCCTCCGGCTCCCTCAGCCGCCGCCTCTCATCATCTCGCTCAAGATATCGCGATAGGAGATGAGCTTCTTCCAGGTCTCGTCTATGGCGTCGACCAGCAGCCGGGCATCATCATTCCGGCCCGCCTCGAGGGCGTCGAGAAACTGATTGTAGAGATTGTGCAGCTCGTCGTGGTCCCTCTCGAGCGCCGTGAGGGAGGCGATTCTCTCCTCCCCCCGGCTGCCCTTCTGCCCGGCTATTACCGACCCGAGGAGACACTCCGCCCCGTCGAGGCGCCCGGGTATGTGTGCCCGGTCTACCTTGCCCTCGAGAAGCATCCGGGCTCCAACAAGTCGCCGCTTGTGGTCGAGGATGATCCGCCGGAGGGTGGCGTTGTAGCTGCGCGACTCGCCTTCGGAGTCCATGAGGAAGAACTTGAGCTCCGAGTTGAGCTTACCGAGCTGTTCCCGGTTTTCCGACGCGCTTTCGATGATCTCCGACTGAGCCTGCTCTACTGTCTGCATTCCGTCCTCGCTCTCCCGCATCTTTGTTCTGGTAGAGGATGAAAACTGCCGGATCGAGGTGAGGGAGCCGCTGATGTGGGCGGAGCCGGTCTCGATTTCCGTTGACGCGCTGCGGATCCCCTGGGTCGTCTCCCGGAGTGAGGAGATCGCCTGCAGCATCTCCCGGCTCCCCGCGGCGAGTTCGCTCGTCGCGCCGCTTATCTCCTCGAACGCCTGAACAAACCGGGAGACCTCCGTGTTTATCCGGTCGAAAACCTTCCTCGTCTCCTCTCCGCTCTCCCGGGCCTCATCGATACGTTTTACAAACCCCTTGAGGGTGCCGCTTATCCGGGAGGCGTTTGCGGAGGTTGACTCCGCGACGGATCGGATCTCATCGGCAACCACCGCAAATCCCCGACCGTGCTCACCGGCGTGGGCGGCCTCGATCGCCGCGTTCATGGCAAGCATGTTGGTCTGGGCGGCAACGTGGTTTATAACCGATATCATGTCGAGGACCTCCTTAATTCCTCCGGAGAGCTCCTGGATAATCCCGTGGGTAACCGCGACCCGCTCTCCACCCCGGTCGGTAATCGTCACGAGCCCCACGGTCGCCTGCTTTCGCTCCTCGGCGATGTTGGCCACGTTCTCGATAGAGGCGGTCATCTCCTCGACGGAGGCAGAGGTCTCCTCCACCGCCCCGGACTGATTCTGGATCTGCTCGGCAAGGCTGCCTATGGTGGATCGGATCTGCTGCGCCGCGGAGGTCGCCGAACCGATCTGGTCGTCGAGATCCGCGATCTGTCGACTCACCTCATTAATGGTCTCGACGATCCGGTCACTCGCGCCCTTCGATCGCTCGGCGCTCCGGGCGAACCGCTCGCCTGTCTCCTGGTTCTGTTCGACCAGCTCCCGCATTGAGAGCATGATCACCTGAAGTCCCGCCACGAGGGTTTCGTTGATCTCCGAGGCAAGGTTGCGAATCTCCGGCGCACCCCCGGGCACCTCAGCCCGCTCAACCAGGCTCCCCTCCGAGACTCTGCGCAGCGTCGCCTCGACGGTTGCCAGGGGCACGGCGACCCCGCGACGAAAAAAGAGCATTACCAGAGACGAAGCCGCCGCCGGCCAGAGGAGGAGGCTGACCAGCAGGGGGAGTATCGATAGCTCCCCGGGAGGGGGAGAGAGCATCAGCAGCGGAAGAACCGACGCAGTGAGCAGGAGAAGGAAGGTGACAAGTCCGAGTCGCAGACTCATCGACACCCCGCGTTTCATCAGAGCCTCCATCGGTAAGAGGGTTTCTCAACGAGAGTAACACGACAGGGGGGAATACGCAAAAGCCGCAAGGTTCACGGCAACCTGTACATTTTCGGCTCTGTCAAGGTTTCCGTGGAGCGATAATCGGGAAGCGACACTCTATGTCACACACCCCGGTGTAGGGTATGAATCATGCCAAGGAACCCTAAACAGTATCGCCACCCCCCACTCAGGAAACGGAGGCAGGCGACCAGCCTCGAAGCGGTCGACACCCAGTGGAAAGCGTACCACCGCTACGTTTTCCGGGTCGGGGTGGACCACTTCTCCCCCTCTGAAGATCTTGTCCAGTTCGCCCTCTCCATAGCGGAGCCTGGGGAACTCAACGGTCTGGTCGGATACATCCTCGAGCGCAGAGAATCGCTGGACCTGCGCCCGGATGCTATTTCGGACCTCGCCTCGGTGGCGGGGCAGTCGGAGCCCACGCCCTCTCACCACCGCCTCAAGCAGCTCTGCTTCCGTGTCGCCCGGCACAACGAGGTTCTCCATCCCACCGTGGTCGACTACATGGTTGACTCCCTCGACACCGCCGACGCCTCCTTCGGGACCGGAGCGCCGCCACCCTTCCCTGAAATCGTAGCTCAAATCGCCGCACTCTTCGGTCTCAGGGACGAGCAAACCCGCATCCTCATCGCCCTCTACGCGCTGGAGGATATCGACCCGATAGGTGAGATGATGCGCGAGGCAACCCACCGCAGCCAGATAAGGATCCTCGCGGACGTCGCAGGCGTGGACCTCACCATTTTCGTCCGGGAAACCGCCCCGGGGGCCGCCCTCGAACGCCTTGGTCTTGTCACCTTTCGGGGCGGCCGCGACGAGATCGCCGACGTCTCCGTCTCCCGCGCCCTCCTGTTCGCGCTGCGCTCCAACACCCTCGACGACCTGCGGGCGGGCCTCTTTGACGACACCCCGGACCCGCGGTTCTGTCTGGAAGAGTTCTCCGTACCCGAGGACGAGATACGTACCTGCACCGCCGCGATCCGGGGTGGTTACGCTCTGCTCATCGCAGGCGAGCCGGGGATCGGCAAAACGGAGTTCGCCCGGACCCTGATCACCGCTCTCCACCGGCGGCCGCACACCCTCGCCACCACAAACCGCCACTCCGATACCGCCCGCGGCCCCCGCGGCTTCGACACAGAGGGCGGCCGTCTCAACGCCGTGCGCATGGCGGTCAACCTCCTCTCCCGGGAGAGCGACGTCCTCATCATTGATGAAGCCGACGCCCTGCTCCAGAGTGCGGCAGGCTTTTTCGCGCTCTTTGGAGCAATCCCCGGAGGCGGCAGTTACGACAAGGCAATTCTAAACGACCTGCTCGACCTTCTTCCGGTTGCGACAATCTGGATCACAAACGACCACCGCATGATACCCCCCTCCGCCCTGCGTCGCTTCGGCCACGTCTACGCCTTCCCCCACCCCTCGATAGAGACCCGGGTCCGCATGCTCTCAGACCGCCTTGCCTCCCTGGTCGGAGCGGACACAAACACAGCCAACCTTGGCGCATCCTGGACCAGAGACCTCGCCGCCCGCTACGATATAACTCCCGCGGCGATCGACCGCACCGCCCGAATCATCGCCGCGGAGCTCGACGCTGATGAGATCACCCCCGCCGAGCTTCGAGACCGGGTCACCGGCTATATCGAGCAGATCTCCACCGGAGCCCTCGCCCGGGACGTGCGCCGGCTACCCACCGTGGCCTCCTCCTTTGACCCGCGCTTCTGCTCCCCGTCGGAATCGTTGGATAGGGTCGAACGCCAGGCGTTGCACCGCGCGCAAACCGGGCGAGGCTTGCGGCTCCTCTTCGCCGGGCCCCCCGGAGGCGGCAAAACCCAGTACGCCCTCTGGCTCGCCAGGCGTCTCGGCCGGGACGTGGTGCTCAAACGCCCCTCGGATCTCCTTTCCAAATACGTAGGGGAGTCGGAGCAACAGATAGCCGCCGCCTTCCGTGCCGCCGCGCAGTCAGGATCGGTCCTCGTCCTCGATGAGGCGGACGCGCTCCTCTACGACCGCTCCATCGCCCAGAGGTCCTGGGAGCACTCCCAGATCGCCGAGTTTCTCCAGCAGATCCAGGAGTTTACCGGTATCCTTGTCGCCTGTACCAATCGGGTTGACGCTGTGGACCCCGCCCTGCGCAGACGATTCCACAAGCACGTCACCTTTGGTCCCATCAGCGAAGAACTCCTGCGCCCGGCGCTGGCGCACATCTTTCCGGAGGTCACCTTTGCCGCCGGTGACATCGCAGCCCTCCTGCAAGGGCCACCGCTCATGATGAGCGACCTCGCCACCGCCGCGGAGATGCTCGAGCTCGAGGCGTCGGAAAACAGCGCCGGAGCCGCGGCCTCAACAGTCGTCGAAGAGATCCTCGCCAACGCCCGCAGCCGGGATCGGGTCCGGGAGATCGGGTTTTAGGGGGAGATGCGCCGTCGTCGTGGATCAGCGAAAGAGGATTGAAAACCGCCGGCTCGGGCGCACGAGATAAGAATCCAGATCGGGCAGCGTGGCGCGGGAGGGGCCCTCCGCGCCGGGATAATTACCTTCCAGAACACCGAGGGTCTCTCCAAACAGGTCCACGAAATGTACCCGGATGTTGAAAAACACCCACCATCCAGCTGACCCGGGGTTCTGGATATCTCCCGGCGATATCTGATCGGCCAACTGTGGATGCGCGCCGAGAAACGCGTCATATACCGCTCTCACCGGTACCCACCCGTCACGCTCGTTTGCGGACAATCGCTTTACAACATACAAGAGAAACCCGGCGGACTCCCGCAACCGCGGTAGCGGTTTGCCATAGCGGGAAGTGTCCCAGCGCGCGCTCGTGAACATCGCCTCGGTGATCGTCGAGACGATCGTACCAAGGTCCGCGCTGCGCATTCGAGCGGGTACAACAAACCGTTTTCCGTCAAGGCGAATCAACCCCGCCGCTTCGAGGACCTCCCGGTACCGATTGAACACCGGCGCGTCTATCTCTTTCTTCGGCATTGCATCATTGAACAGATCCATCTGAAACACGTCATGATATATCGGAACGATTTCCTCCTCGATCGCCCGGCGGACGATCGACGGCGCAACATAGCCCGCCGCGGTAGCAGGGATCTGTTCCAGACCAACCATCCATCGGGCAAATCGAAAGAGGGCTACGCTACCGAGCGCCTCATGCTCCCCGGGGGTGAGCACCGCCTCACGCAGATCACGGAGTGCAAGGACGCCCTTCTCCGCTGGAACCGGTGAGGAGATAATCCGGTGAAACGGTCCCGGCGCAAGGCCGAAGCGATCGGCGGGTTTGATCCGCTCGGCGGCCGGGCGGGTAGCTCCGCCCGGAGCGTTACCGGCGCCGCCGCCGCGCCCGCCGCCGGCCCCACCCCCAGGTGCGCGGTCCATCATCGCCTGCACCTGCTCCCGGAGCATCCGGACCTGTTCCACCTCGGCACCGGTTTTCTCGGCGATCATCTCGTCGGTGTAGTTTCGACCCTCGTTAAAATCTTCCATAAGCAGATCGAGGACCGGCTGAATCACCGCAATCTCCGGCGGTTTCTGGTCCTCTTCGAGGAGATCCCCGTCACTCTCGGCAGCCGGCCCGCCGAGATCGCCGGCGCCGTCGAATGTCTCGGAGACAAACGCCTCAAGGTCGGAGAGGAGGTCGACGGGCTCGAGGATCGCCTCCGCCGCCTGCATCATCGCCATCGACGCTTGGACCTGCGGCTCCGAGGGTATCGTTATCAGCGGAGCCACCGCCGCGACGCTCCGGGCGTAGGCATCGTCGTTCATCGCCCTGACGTAGACGGCTCGGTCCTCGAGGGAGACGAGGATTAGCGGCTCGTACATCGGGCCCTCTTCGCCAAGCCGTATGCCGACGATCTCGTCGGTAACCACGATATCCTGGATGACATGACCGGCCTCGGCGATTACCCGCCGCCACACCTCCTCGTCGGCGAGATCCTCGCCGCCGTCATAGGTGATCATCGATGCGCAATAGCGCCACGCACCGGCCCGCCCGGTCACCGTGGGAATACCCTGCCATTGGAAGAGCAGCAAAAAGGAGAGCGGGTCATTCCGAATGACCTCGCTGATCGACGGCACATCTTCCCTCGCCCCAAGAAGAAACGGAAGCTCATCAGCCGTGGTGTCGTCGGCGGCGATGGAGGCAAAATAGAGGAGGTCGTCGGTGCTAAAGGAAGCGAAATTGAGGATGACTCCGTAGGTATGAAACAGTGCCCCGTCGTAGGCGATCAGAGCGAGACCGGATCGGCTCCCCCGGGAGTGCGCGTTCGCAAGAGAGGGCGAATAGACCGGCAATCGCTCCCAGGGAAGATCGCCGGGCCACCCCGCCGGCGCGGCGCCGATCGGCTCAACAAGGACGATATCGTGCTCTACCGGTTCCACCGTTTCAAATGCAATAAACGCCCACGGTACCCTTCGCCACTGCCTGGCAAGTTGGAGATCCTCCGGGGCCAGGAGGTTTTGTACCGACCGGACAAACCCCTGGGTGCGTTTCGGCACCGTGGTAACCGCGGCGGCACCAATCATCGCCAGGACCATCGACGCCCACTCCTCGGGGTATTTTGACGGATCGGGAACTCGCTCCCTGAGTTCCTGCATAATCGGAGCGAGAAACCGCTTACGTTCGGCGTAGAGGATGAGTTGATCCGCAACGCGTTCGAGACGCGGACCGATCCGCTTACAATCCCCCTCCCTCGGGTACTTTCGGCTCATGATACCTCACCCTATCGTGAACACACCGCTGATACAATGGCCCGGGCGAATCGATGCCGCAGCTACAGCTACCTCTACTTGAACAAGCGCGGCTGACTCCGTTATTCGCGTTGTGGGTGACCAGGGGGACCTTCGCTTCGGTCGTCTTTGAACGGCAGCTCGCCGAGCTCGGAGTAGGTCGAGGGCAGATAAGCCGGTGGCGAAGATGGCATCGGTTCTGGGGGTATCACCCGGTGGTTACTATGCCTGGCTCAACGGCGTGGAAACTACCCGTCGGCGGCGAGACCGGGAGTTGGTGAAAGCGATCCCCAGGATCGGGAAGAAGAAGCGGTTCCGGTATGGAGCGCCGCGTATGACCGATGGGCGGCGCGAAGCGTCAGCGCCGGACACGCGTCGATTATTCGTCCCCGGGGGAAACGGGGCGCGCCGGCGACATACTCCTCCACCGCCCGCCGGAACACCTCGGAGACGCTACACTCCCGACGCTCGGCGATACGCTTGATCTGTTGGTAGAGCGGGTAGGGAATCTGAACCTACCTTCGTTTCATGCTGTGTATCATGCAGCGCTGTATTATCGACGTCCACTTCGCGGAGTCTTCGGCACCGCCCCCCCGCGGTTGCGCAGTGCTCATCAGACGATAAAATTACCGTACATCATACCGGCGATGGTAGACATCCCCACCACGAGGCCCACATAGGTCAGGGTCTTCTTCACTCCCAACTCTCCCCCAATGACCATCAGGGACGGCAGGGACAGTGAGGGCCCGGCCAGAAGCAGCGCCAGCGCGGGCCCCTGATTCATACCGGCGCCGATGAGCCCTTGCATGATCGGCACTTCCGTGAGGGTGGCAAAGTACATGAGC
>JBKHDM010000001.1:0-71300 GCA_046541355.1 Spirochaetaceae bacterium | reverse complement strand
TCGGCGCAGAGTTGGGCGATGCTGGATTTGAACCAGCGACTTCTACCGTGTGAAGGTAGCACTCTAGCCCCTGAGTTAATCGCCCGAATGCCCACATAATATGCAGAAACTCGTGGCGCTGCAAGCACCAAATGAGCGGCCGACTGCATCGAAGCTCAGGAGGGTTGGCTGCCGGGACCGGGGGCTGGTATCTTTCGATGTGTGATACGGGTTAGTGCAACCAGAGCTATACCGGCAGCAGCTCAGCTGCTCTTCGATCTCCTCGATAAACCGGAAACGCATCGGCAGATTACGCCGGCCCTCGTCGAATCCCGGGAGATCGGTCGTCTCCCCTCCGGAGGAACCCACGCGAGCTACCTCTATCGGATCCTCGGCATACCGTTTGCCGGAGAAATCCGGGCGGTCGAGCACGATCGGCCGGGAAAACTACGGTATGAGATGACCGGGGCGATACGCGGCTCGATTGAGATTGTTATAAAAGACGAGAGTGAAGGGGCGACGGTCTCCTACACTGGAGCTTTCGATCTGAAGCCGCGATCGCTTGTCTTTCTCGGGCGGCCGATTCTTGGCTGGTATAACCGCCGCCAGATCCGCTCTCTTCTCGCCAATCTGGAGCGTCTGGCAACGGCGTAGCTTGTTGCCCTCTAGGTGCCGGCGTTCACAGAAGGAGCTTTTCTCTTTATCGCTTTTCTCTTTTCTCTTTTTCAGCGGCCGTAGTATCTTACGGGCGTTATGGGTATGACGGTTCTCGCAGTTGTTATCAACAGTATCTGTTTTGTCGCTGCGGCGGTGAGCATGGAGTTTGTGGCCAAGTTTATGCACAAGTACGTGATGCACGGCTCCGGCTGGTGCTATCACTATGATCATCACAACAGTAGCGGTCACCGTCTTCAGAAAAACGATCTCTACTTCTTCTTTTTTGCAGGGCTTTCGTTTCTCCTCATCTTCAACGGCCTGAGACTCGAGTGGTACCCGATGGCCTCCGCCGGATTTGGTGTCGGCCTGTACGGCATCGGGTATGTGATCTTTCACGACATCATGTACCACGGTCGCATTCGTGCTCTCAAGTTCAAGCCGAAGCATCCCTACCTTCGCAGGATTTTGAATGCCCACCGCGTGCACCACGCCACGGTCACCAAGGATGGCGCGGTGAGTTACCACTTCCTCTGGGCACCGAAGAAGTACGACCCCCGGAACCAACCGGAAGTGGACAAGCAGCTCGACGAGATCAGAAAGCTCCAACTCGAGCTCAAAAAGCGCGAAAAAGAGAGCCAGGCCGAGAAGCAGAGCAGCTGACGCTGCCTCCCCTCCCCAGAGTGGAGGAGACTGCCGGCAATTTGACATGTCCGCTCCCTTAGCGTGAGGTTCTAGGTAGAACCCAAGAGCAAAAGGAGCACTATATGCCTACACGAACAGCAAAAGCGGCCTGGAAAGATACCGTATCGAAAGGAAGCGGCGCGGTAGAACTCGGAAGCGGCGCCTTTAAAGGAAGCTATTCCTATGGCTCCCGTTTCGAGGATGCGAAGGGAACCAACCCGGAGGAGCTCATCGGCGCGGCCCACGCGGGCTGTTTCTCCATGGCCTTCTCTCTGGAGCTGGAGAACGCCGGCTACACGCCGGTCTCCATCGCGACCCAGGCGAAGGTGCATCTCAACGCCGAGGAACTCTCCATATCCCGGATAGACCTCACCACCGAGGCGCAGGTCGAGGGGATACATGACGCGGAGTTTCAGAAAATCGCGGAGGCAGCAAAGGGGGGATGCCCGGTGAGCAAGGCGCTCGCGGGAGTCGAGATTACCCTTACAGCGCGGCTGCAGCAGTAGTCGGAGCAAGCGAAACAGAAAGCCCCAGGCAGGGGGCAAAGATCCCGCCGATGTAAACAAAATACGGGCCGTCTCCCGGTTAGGAGGCGGCCCCTTTTATAGTGAACTTCTGATATTGAGCTCCTGCCGAAAACCAGCCGGCAGGATCGTCCTCCTACTGTCCCTGGCCGAGGGAGAAGCCGGGCTCTCCGTCAAAGGTGTAGAGCTGCTCGGTCTTTATGATGTTAAAGCCGTGGTCGTGGACCCGCTGCATCACATCGAGGATCTCCTGTTGACTCGCCGGCTTCTGCCCCGGAGCGGCTCCGAAGCGGCAGCGCCAGTGGTCGGTGCAGAAGGTCTCAGGCGCGCCCTTGGGCCACACCTTGAGTCCTCGGTTGGTAATCATCGTGAGGGCGAGGGCGTCGGTGCCCGCCGCGGCGAGCTTCTCGCCGAGGGCGTTCGGGTCGCGGTCGGACTCATCCCAGTCGAGAAAGATATCAACCCCCTGGAGTTCCTTTTTGGCGCGCTTGCGGGCCGCGAGGCTTCCGGCGCCGGGGATGCTCGCCTGACCGGCGTAGGAGACTGGCTCCAGGGTCTGCGGCTTCTTGCCGAGTCGCTCGATAACCGCGTCGGCGAACTCCTTGGTTCCCACCTTCTGCTTGCTCACACCCTCCCGGTAGATGTCGTAGGTGTGGATGCCGTCCTCCATCGTCCTGAGCCACGCGTTGTGGACCCGCTCGGCAACCTCGGGCTGCCCGATATGGGCCATCATCATGATCCCTCCCTGGAGGAGGCCGGAGGGGTTGGCGAGGTTCTGTCCCGCCCGGCGGGGTGCCGAGCCGTGAATCGCCTCGAACATCGCCGCGTGCTCCCCTATGTTGGCGCTTCCCGCCATGCCCACGGAGCCGGCTATCTGGGCGGCAACGTCGGAGAGGACATCGCCATAGAGGTTGGGAAGTACGATTACGTCAAAGTTCTCCGGCGCGTCAGCCATTTTGGCCGCGCCGATGTCGACGATCCAGTGCTCGTTCTCGATCTCCGGGTACTCCTTGGCGACCTCGTCAAAGACTTTGTGGAACAGCCCGTCGGTGAGCTTCATGATGTTGTCTTTGGTAAAACAGGTCACCTTCTTCCGGTTGTTTGCCTTGGCGTACTCAAAGGCGTAACGGACTATCCGCTCGCTCCCGGGGCGGGAGATGAGCTTGAGGCACTGGTACACCTCATCGGTCTGCCGGTGCTCGATACCCGCGTAGAGGTCCTCTTCATTCTCCCGGATAATGACGAGATCCTGCTTAGGGTGTTTTGTCTCCACAAAGGGTGCCAGGGCTCGGGCGGGTCGGACGTTGGCGTAGAGGCTCAAGGTCTTGCGGGTGGTCACGTTGATACTCTTGAACCCGCTTCCCTGGGGCGTTGTGAGGGGCGCCTTGAAAAAGACCTTTGTTCGCCGGATCGAGTCCCAGAAATCCGGCTCGATCCCCGCGCTGTTACCCTTGAGGTAGATCTTTTCGCCGACGGTTACCTCCTCGATCTCAATCTCTGCCCCCGCAGCGTCGAGAATGCGAAGGGACGCCTCCATTATCTCCGGTCCGATTCCGTCACCGTAGGCGACGGTTATTGCCCTCTTACTCATAGCACCTCCATGGTTGTACTGCGTTCTTATGGTGCGAAACATACCCGGGAACAGCAGAGAAGGGGAAGTGGTTATCGGTCTTCGACCGACTGGCCGGCCCCGGGCCGCGGGCTGAACTGTTCAGGATCGACCGTGCCGTCCTGCCCGAAGGTCTCGGTTGTCACCCTCCCATGATCCTCCCATAGCCTCCCGGCTATCACTTTCTTTATCGAGCTTATTGAGGCATAATCGCTTCGGAGGCCTAAGAGTATGGACAACATCGCTGGAAACGGGACAGAACCGACCTCCGATCAGCCGATAGCGGCTCTCCTTCGCGATCCGCGGCTGTTGAGGCGCCTGTTCGGAACCAAGTTCTTCTACAGTGATCTTGTGGAAAATCACGGCATTACCAGCACCACTCTGCGGCAACTCGGTTTTAGCGACGAGGAGATGCGGGACGGAACCTACCATGAGAGAATCCATCCGGAAGACCTTCCCACCTATCTCGCCCTCTGGCAGCGGGTGCGAGCCGGCTGGGAGGACGAACTCTACTGCGAGTACCGTCTCTGTGACAAAGAGGGCCGGTGGCATTGGATCGAGACTCACGCTCACGTCGTTGAGCGGCGCCCGGACGGCACTATGGCGACGATTTTCGGGGTAGATCGGGAGATCTCGAGCCGGAAGCACGCGGAGGAGTATCTCCATCGCCGGTACCAGGAGACCGAACGGCGCTACGAGGTCGCCGAGTCCCTGCGGCAGACCAGTACGCTTCTCTCAGCGGACCTGGAGCTTACGGATAATCTGGTTCTCGGTCTCCGCCAACTCGCCAGTATCGTGGAGTTCGAGCACTGCGAAGTCTTCGCCTTTGAACAGGGGGAGCTGCGCAAGCTGCTGATCCATCCGTATCAGGAGGGTATCGAGCTTCCGGTGGAGGAGCCGATAGTTGAGGAGTTGAAGGAGACCTATTATCCGGTGATTCACGATGACGTCGGGGAGCAGTTCAGTTTTCGGTCCCTCCTGGCGGTCCCGCTGCGGGAGCGAAACGGCGGCCTCGGCGGGGTCTTTCTCTGGCATCCGGAGCCCGGGTTCTACCGCGGTCAGGACCTCTACCCGGTCCTCGCTTTCGCGGACATTCTCGCGGTGGCGATCCGTAACAACCAGCGCTACCGCAGGACCGTTGCCGAACTCGAGGCCGACGCACTCACCGGTTTTTTGACCCGTCGTAGCTTTGACCGGGACGCCCCGGCCCTCTGGCAGGAGTATCAGGATCTCTACCCGGAAAACGCGGTGGCTATGGTCGACATCGATCACTTCAAGCGGATAAACGACGGCTACGGCCATCCGGTCGGGGATCTGGTTATCCGTACCATCGCCGAGCTCTTCAGTCTGAACCTCCGGAAGGGAGACATACTTGGCCGCTACGGTGGGGAGGAGTTTGTCGCTCTCCTTCCGAATACCCCGGGAACTGCCGCGCGGCAGATCATGGAGCGGATACGAAGTGCCTGCGAGGTGAGGGACATGTGCGAGTTTGCGGGGAACGTGACGGTGAGTATCGGTATCACCGCAAGCAGCGCCCCTCGTCCCCTGAAGGAGATGATAGCCGAGGCGGACCAGGCGCTCTACCGCGCCAAGAATAACGGTCGCAATAGGGTCGAGCTGTTCTGACCTACCTTCTATCCCCAGGGTGGAGGACAGTAGAAAAACGTTGAGATCGCCCGTGGGCCGTGTAACAATGGTGTCACCTTCAGTAAAAGGAGCGTTATGTGACCCGGACGGAAGCTTCTCTCTACTGGTTCACCTGGGTGATCCTTCTGACCATCCTTGTCGGCGGCGCGATCTACCAGGGGCCCGCGGACGCCCTCGAAGGGCTCCTAGAGATTCAGCTTCATTCCGCCAGGCTTGTAAACGACTTCTCCCTCATCGGCGGCTCCGGGGCGGCGATGATGAACGCGTCTCTTGTGGCGATAATCGGACTCCTGCTGCTGGCGGCAAACAAGATCAGCATCTCAGGCCCCTCTCTCGCGGCGGTCTACACGATGCTCGGTTTCGGCCTGTTCGGTAAGACCCCGGTAAACATCCTTCCTGTCATCCTCGGTGTCTATATCGCCGCCAGGGCGAGCGGGCGCGGCTTCAACCAGTATATCCTCATCGCCTTGTTCGGTACCGCCCTCGCTCCGGTCGTTTCCACCATAGCGGTGGAGCTGCTGCCGGGCACGCCCCTGTCCTGGACTCTCGCGGTGGTCGGGGGGGCGCTCCTCGGGCTTCTGCTGCCGGCGGTAGCGATGGTCACCCTGCGGTTCCATCAGGGCTTCAGTCTCTACAACATCGGCCTTGCAAGCGGCTTTCTCGCCCTCTTTGCGGCTGCCCTCTTTCTTGGTGCCGGGGGGCAGCTCGCAGGCACGCTCATCTGGAATGAGGAACCCGGCCTCGCCCTGGAGCTGCTCATACCCCTTCTCTCCCTGGTTCTCATTGGCGCCGGGCTTCTCGGCGGACCTGCAAAGCGGGCGAGGGAGGTGCTTTCAATCTTCCGTCTCGGGGGGCGGCTTCCCTCGGACTTCATGGACATGGCAACTCCCGGGGCAACCCTCATAAATATGGGCCTTCTTGGCACGATGTGCTGGCTCTACGTGCTCCTTGTCGGCGCCCCCCTGAACGGGCCGGTTCTCGGCGGCATCCTCACGGTTGTCGGCTTCGGCGCCTTCGGCAAGCACCCGGTAAACTGTCTACCGGTGATGGGGGGGATTGTCGGGGCGACCCTCTTTTTCGGAGTCGACCTGGTCTCGCCGGGAGCGATCCTGGCGGTGCTCTTCGGCACGACCCTCGCACCAATGGCGGGAGAGTTCGGTATCGTTGTCGGATTGGTAGCTGGTTTCGTACACTTTCTTATGGTGCACCAGACCGGTGCGTGGCATGGTGGTATGACCCTGTACAACAACGGTTTTGCCGGGGGCCTCACCGCGACACTCCTGGCGGCGTTTTTCGAGTGGCGCAGCCAGACAATGAAGAAGCCTGAAGCAGAGGAAAAGCGATGAATCAGCGAAACGAACTTCTCCTCCATCTCATCGGCGAACTCAGTCACTTTATGCTCGACTCCGAGCCGGAGCGGATGGTTATCAATCTCCACCTCGAAGAGGACGGGTTCCACCTTACCGCCCTCGATGACGTGGAGCGAAGCGACAAGGAGATTGAGGATCTGAACAACGCTCTCAAGGCGACACAGCGACCGGAGCTTTCCGGCTACTACGGATCGATGGCGGGGCTCGAGATGCTTGGCAGTGCCCGGCTCAATCTCGTCGGACTGCAGGTAAAGGCGTCGCTCATAAGCAAGCGGGAAGGGGGTACCCGGATCGACCTGTGGCTCGGGGACGAGCGCTTTGACCCGACAAGGTTCACCATCCCCGAAAACGGCTGCTGAACCGCTGTGGTCACCCCTTTCCCAGCTTCAGGATTCGCAACGCTCCTCGCAGCACAACGATAAACACGGCGGTTCCGACGATCAGGTCCGGCAGTTTTGATCCGGTTAGCAGGACGAGCACCCCCGCGAGGATCACGCCGCTGTTGATAATGACGTCGTTGGAGGTAAAAATCATGCTCGCCTGCATATGAGCCTCCTTGTCCTTTGATCGCTGGAGCAGATAGAGGCAGAAGGAGTTTGCCAGGAGGGCGAGAAGGGAGACAACGATCATTGTCATGAACTCCGGGGTCTCGCCACCGCCGATAAAGCGACGGATCACCTCCATCAGTCCGAGGCCGGCGAGGGTGAGCTGGAAGTAGCCGGCCATTGTGGCGACCCGTCGTTTCCGCCTCAGAGCAGCCCCCACCGCCCAGAGGCTGAGGGCGTACACTACCGCGTCGGCGAGCATATCCAGGGAGTCGGCGACGAGCCCCATGGAACCGGCGAGCACGCCGGTTGTCATCTCGATGAGAAAAAATCCAAAGTTGATGAGAAGCACCGTCAGGAGAATCCGGCGCTGCCGGCGGGAGGTCCGCTTCTCCGCGGTCAATCTGCTCTCGTCGGCCTCACCGCTGCTTCTCAGCTCCGTCCCGAGGTCGAGTTCCGCGAGCTTCTCCTCGATCCCTCCCACGTCTCCCCGGTGGACTACCGTCAGGAGCCTCCTGTGCAGGTCGAACTCGAGGGACGAGACCTCTTCCATCCCCTCGAGTTTCATGCGTACAAGGGACTCTTCCGAGGGACAATCCATCTCGGCGATGTGGAAGACCGACTCTTTTGAATCAGACATGAAGACTCCTTGATTCCTCACACCTCGACGGGAACGGTAGCATCATGTCCCGGGGACGGGGGAGGAGCGCGTAGCAGCGGTACGGGCGTATTGCACAGATCCTTACACCATTACCCCGGACCCGATTCGAACGGGTGACCTACTGCTTAGGAGGCAGTTGCTCTATCCTGCTGAGCTACCGGGGCGGTTGATCCGCCCATCCCCGGCTCACCCCGGGGAGGGCAGTAGACACTCTATAGGCGGTGGAACTCGCTGTCAATTGTCCCGCGGCCCCGGTCGGCCTGGGCGGGAGAAGCGGGAGATGGGCGGAGCGCCCTGGGGGGAGTTGATGGTTTTTTCTCATCCCCGGTGGTAGCTTATCAGATACGGAGGTACACCATGAAACGAGCTACCATTCTCGTTGTTGTGTTTCTTGTTGCAGCGACGGCGTGGACCCAGACAACTATCGGCGACTACGAGGAGGGCTTTCAAAGCTTCGTAGACGAATTTGCGCGCTCTCTTCCTATGAACTCGACCGTCGGCCTCAACTGGTCCGACGCCTATATTGGTCAGCTATTAAGCGTTCCGCCGAGTTTTGGCGTCGGGGTGACGACGGGGGTGACAACAATCCCCTACGCGGCCTTTGAGGGGCTCTTCGATGATCTCGGCCTCGACATACCGACGGAGATCTCCGACTTCAGCGCTGTGGGGGTACCCTTTCCCGCCTACACCGTAGACGCGAGGGTCGGCGGCTTTCTCCTGCCCTTTGATGTGGGCCTCAAGTTCGGAGCCCTTCCGGGGGGCGTGGACTTCGGTGACGTTTCCCTGGAGTACACGCTTTTTGGCGCGGACGTCCGCTACGCGGTGATCGAGCAGGGTATGGGTGTCCTCCCGGATCTCTCAATCGGCGTCGGCTACAACCGCCTCAACGGAGCTGTCTCGCTCCCCTCGGGGATCGGCCAGATAGAGGTCTCCGAAGTTCCCGATGATCCCAACGATCCGGACAGCACGGTAACCCTCGCCCTTGATGAACCGCAGCTCGATTTTGACTGGGGAGCGAATGTGTTTGATTTCCGCGCCCAGGCGAGCAAGAAGATCCTCTTTCTCGAGCCTCACTTTGGCATCGGCGCTGCCCTCGGCATTGCCGACGCTAACGCGGGACTCACCACCGAGGTCTATACCGACGACAACGGAAACGGTTCACTCGACACGGGGGAGGCGCTCACGGATGCGGAGATCGAGCAGATCAAGAATGCCGCGGCGGCCGCCGGTGTCTCCCTGCCCTCGGACTTCGATCAGACCGGCCTCGGCGTTGAGAGCAACGTAAACAGCTTCGCCTTCCGGATCTTCGGGGAAACCTCGTTCAATATACTGATTCTGCGTCTCGACCTTGGGCTGATGTACAACATCACCTCCGGCTCCGTCGGCGGTACTCTCGGGGCTCGAGTGCAGCTCTGATCCGGTCTCTACCCGCCTCGGAGCCTCCGGCTCCGAGGCAGTATCCTCCCCTCCCGCCCGGTGGAAGCGCTTTTACAACACCTCCCCTTATGCTACTATCTCAAGGATGATTCAAGGCAAGCCCAACCCTCAGGATGAGCGTCTGAAGGCGCGGATGGAACGCGTCAAGTACAAGATTGTTGTCATGAGTGGAAAGGGGGGTGTGGGTAAGTCTACGGTGGCAGTCAATCTCGCCTACGCCCTGGCACTTCGGGATCTGCACGTCGGCGTCCTCGACGCAGATATTCACGGGCCCAATCTCGGCAAGATGCTCGGTGTGGAGACAGCCCGGTTCACCGGGAGCGAGGAGGAGATCGATCCGGTGGAGGTGCTGCCGACGCTCAAGGCCGCGAGCGTGGCGATGATCGGCTATGACCCCGACGCTGCCCTGATCTGGCGAGGCCCGATGAAGCTCGGCATTATAAAGCAGTTTCTCGGTGATATCGTCTGGGGCGACCTGGACTACCTGATCATCGATACACCTCCCGGGACCGGCGACGAGGTGCTAACTATCGGACAGTACTTGCCGGAGCTCACCGGCTGCATCATTGTAACCACCCCGCAGGACGTGGCTATCCTCGACTCCAGAAAGAGCGTCGACTTTGCCCGGAAGATGAACCTCCCGATTCTCGGTATTGTCGAGAACATGCGGGACTCCGACGCTCTCGCGGTTTTCGGTTCCGGAGGAGGGGAGAAAGCCGCGGAGGAACTCGACGTGCCCTTTCTCGGAAGCGTGCCCCTCGAGGCGAGCCTCGTTGCGTCCGGGGACGCGGGCATGCCCTACATTGCCGCCTCCCCCGACGCCCCGGCGGCAAAAGCGTTGAACAGTATAATCGACACGGTACTTACGTCCGTAAAGGGGATGAGCTCTTAAGTTGAGGCGGCGCTACTTTACCACCGAAGACGGCACTGCAGAGAAACAGGCCGACATCTACACCCGGGAAGAACACGGTATTTCGCTTCGGGATATTGACCCCGACGCGGTCAAGGTCGCCCGTCGCCTCGAGCGTTTCGGTCACGACGCGTACATCGTCGGTGGGGCGGTGCGGGATCTCCTTGTGGGCAAGCAGCCGAAGGACTTCGACATCGCCACCGACGCGACCCCTAACCGACTACGAAAGCTCTTTCGCAACAGCAGGGTAATCGGAAAGCGCTTCCGCCTGGTCCACGTCGTCTTTCGGGAGAAAGCACGGGACAAGGTGATCGAGGTCACCACGTTCCGGGCTCAGGATTCCGAGGGGTTTCGAAATCTCTACGGAACGATCCAGGAGGATGTGCTTCGTCGGGACTTTACCCTGAACGCCCTCTATTACTCTCCCGTGAGGGAGGAGATTGTCGACTTTGTCGGGGGTGTCAAGGACATCGGCGCCAAGGTTGTGCGACCGGTCATCCCGTTGGAGCGTATCTTCGAGGAGGACCCGGTCCGGATGATCCGGGGGATCAAGTACTCGGTGACAACGGGCTTCCAGATGCAGTTTCGTCTCCGACGGAGATTGCGCCGCAGCGTCGCTCTCCTCGAGGGGATCTCCGAAAGCCGACTCACCGAGGAGGTCTTCAAGATTCTCCACTCCGGCTACGCGGCGCCGATTTTTGAAGCGTGTTTAGACTACAACCTCCTCAGGTATCTCCTGCCGGCTCCGGCGGAGCTGCTCAAGCGTAAGGAGAAACGAGGCTACCGGGAACTGTTCTTTCAGCGGCTCCGGGACCTCGACACGCTCGTCAGGGAGGGCGAAGGGGACCTGCCCCGGGAGGTCTCTATCTCCTACCTGGCCGTGGACTATCTGCTCACCGAGAGCAGCCACGCCGGGGTCAAGCGGATCCCCTTGAAAGAGGCGTACTTCGAACTGAAGGAGTTTCTCAAACCGGTTACGCCGCCTAACCGGAGCGTGGAAAACGCGATTTCGATGATCTTTCGCCGGAAACGGCGGTATGAGCAGGACCGCTTTTTCGAGTTCCGGGGATAGGGATAGCCGTCCCTCTGTTTTCTGCGCTTCTAACTCTCGATACGAACAAGCAACTCCTGCGCCCGCTCGCGATACTGCTCCGGGTTGATGTCGATGGTTCGCTCGAGGTAGGTAATCGCCTGGTCAAAACGGTTGTCGGCGTAGGCGTTAACGCCGAGGGCGTAGTTCGTGAGCGCCTCGTCGGCACCGCGGTCGAGGGCCTGCTCGTAGTAGTAGTCGGCGAGGGAGTAGTTCTGCCGGGTATAGGCGATGAGTCCGAGGTAGTAGGGGGCGATGTGGTTGGAAGGCCGGAGGTTGGCGGCGGTAACGAAGTGCTCCTCCGCGGTATCGAGATCGCCATCCTCGTAGGCGCTCATCCCCCCTTCCACAAGCCCTCGAAAGGAGCGCCGGGAGTCGACGTAGTCGAGAAACGCTGCCTCAAGATCATCTTGATTAACCCAGCGAAAGACCTCCCTGTTAAGGGCGGCGACGTTTTCCTCCAGTGAGTTGTCCGCTTCCAGGGCGCTCAGGGAGTCCCAGAGGATCCGGTTGATCTCCCGGTCCTGGGCGTTGACCAGGAAGGAGACCATCCCCCAAGCCTGCGGGTAGAAGACGTCGATCCGTCGGGTCGCCTCGGCAACCTCGAGGTCCAGCATATCCGCCATCGCTATCGGCGGGGCATCAAACTCGCCGTCGAGGATCTCCTTGAGCCTGTCGAGCCAGGCGAGGTTCTCCCGGTAGATGGCCGCCTGGAACTGCTCATCGTAGGTCGCCTCCTCAAAAAAGACGGCGAATCCCTCCCGGAGCCAGAGAGGAGGGTGAGGAATGAACGCCCGGAAGTACTGAATAAAGCCTTGGTGTTTCAGGGCTACGTCGAACCCCGAATCATCCTGGTCGAATCCGACCAGCTCGCTCTTTGCGACATCGTTGTAGTGGAGATATACAAAATCCTCCCTGCTCTCCCCGAGGACCCGCTGCAGATAGTTGTCGAACTCCGGTTTGCCTTCGAAAATCCGGACCTGCATTCGTGCCGGCAGGGCGTCGAGGTCGAACCTGAAGTAGTCGTTATAGAGGGCCAACATCGCCTCGAGCTTCAGGGAGGTCTCCTCGGCGTGGTCGTCGCTGATCTGCGAGAGCACCCGGTAGTGCTCGCTGGTGTACTCGAAGGTCTCACTCTGGGCGTAAGCGAGGGTTGCAGAGAGCAGAACCAAAAACAGAAGCAGGACGCGCGTTTTCATAACCAGTCTCCTCTGAAATCAAGTGTAGGTGCTCTCCACAACATTATCAATAATGATATTTAGTTCATCAATTATTACACCCGTGAACCGTTCGATATGATCGATTATGTACTGCTGAAGTCCGTGGATACTCCCGGAGAGCTGCAGGTTGTGGGGCACGTTTACATAGATATCGAACCGGTATCCCCGGTGATCCTGCTTTACCGTCACCCTGCTTATCCGCAACCCCGGGGAGTACTCATCGATGCAGTGCATGATCATCTGACTGAGGGCGCTCTCGGATATCGAAATGCTCCCCTTTTTGCTGAACTCCGGCCGCACAACGGTCTTTTCGATCACGTTTGGTTTCTTAAAGACGTTGAGTCCCCGGCGGAGGAACAGCTTTACCGAGTCGGTCATCACCTGAGGGTAGGTCCGTTTTACCTCGATCGTGGGGACGGGGATCACGTGGCGCCCCTGGAGTCGACGATGGTTGATGGCGGTGTCGATCTCCTCGGTAGTGGCGATATCTTCGATCTGGATAATCCGCTTCGGACTCGGTTCGGGCAGACCAAGGGTCTTTGCGATCTTTTTGATCATCCGCTCGGAGGTGCCGATGATGAGAATCCGCTTGAACTTCTGCCGTTCGAGGGCGGTTTTAACCTCTTTTCGGTGCGCCTTTCCGGTAAACAGGGCGGTCTTTACGGCGGTGAGATAGTTGCTCTCCCGCTTGGCCGATTTGCCCGCGATGATCTTGTCGCCCCGGATGAGCAGGCCGTCGTCGATCATCATCTCTATGTTGTGCTTTTCCATAACAAGCCGCGCCCGGAAACTCTTACCCGTGCCGCTCTTACCGACGAGGGCGAAGACCCTGATCGACCGGAAGGGCCAGAGCAGGACGCCGACAAATTTCTTCATATCTTAAGTGTATCTCATCTCACACCGCATCGTGTAGCACCGAACGGTGATCGTGGAGCTGTGCGGCTATGGTTGCAAGGAGAAACGGCGCCGCTTCGGGCTCCTCGGTGAGCCGCTCTACCGGCCGGCTGAGCCGCCGGGCAAGCTCTGCGGTCGCTCCCGACTCCGGTAGCGCCGGCTCCACCGGCCTGCTCGAGGTTACCCAGGAGGCGAGGCGGTTTGCCGTAGCCTCGGGCAGGGGCGCGAGGATCGTGGTGAAACCGAGCTCCTCATCACGCTCCGCCGAGAGACTCAGGGCGTGGAGTATGTAGCCTCCCGGCAGACGGCGGCCGGAGTGATCGCCCTGGTAGGCGTGGTCTCCGACCAACGGATAGCCCCGGAGGGCCGCCTGCCTGCGAATCTGGTGGGTGCGGCCGGTCTTTGGCATGCAGGCGGCGATAGTCGCCCCCTCGACACGGATAATCGGCACCACCGACAGTTCCGCCTCCCGCCCCTTGCCCTCCTGCTCGAGGAGGTCGAGCCAGCGTGCCGGCGAGGGCAGGCTGCCCCGGAGGAGGGCGAGGTAGATTTTCTTTAGTCGCCGCTCCCGCATCGCCTGGGAGAACCTCCTAGCTCCCTCGAGGGACACGCTGTAGACAATGACTCCCGTGGTCCCCTTGTCCAGGCGATGGAGGGGGCCGGGCCTGAAAGAGAGGGAGGGTTGACCTGTCCCGGCAAGAAGCGCCCTGACCTGCCCGGTGAGGGATCGCTCGCCGTGGACCGAGATTCCCGCCTCCTTGTTTATCGCGATGAGATCCTCGTCCCGGTAGAGCACCTCTACCGACGCCCCGGCGCCCCCGGCGCTCCCGGCGTCAAAGGCTCCGCCCTGGGCGTGGGCCCGGGGGGTGGCGCGGGCCCGGGGGGTGGCGCCGCCGGCGGGGGCAGAGGCGCGCTCCCGGGGTGGCTTTGCCTCCGGGGCGAAGGAGGCGCGGATCTCCACCTCCTCCCCCGCCGTGAGACGATGGTCGGCCTTAACCTTAACCCCGTTTATCCGGACATCGCCTTTTCGCAGCGCCTTGTTGAGCGCCGAGCGAGGTACCTCGGGAAAGAGCTTTCGCAGCACCCGTTCGAGGCGGCGGCCGTCGTCGTCGCGGCCGGCGGTAAACTGTCTGCCGGATCGTGCCATGATGATACCGAGGGCAGTATAGGAAATGGTGCCAAGCTTGACAAATGTTAACAGAGCGGACGACAATGCGCCGGTATATGCGGAGCCAGGCGGTCTCTTACATCTATGGCATGGTCTCGAGCCGTATTTTTCTTTCCGCCCTCTTCAGTTGGTTCCTCGCACAGATCATCAAGGTCGCCGTCGAGACCGTCCGGGGGGAGCATCGAGGCTCCCGGGATGTTCTCAACACCCTTGTCTGGCGCACCGGCGGTATGCCCTCGAGCCACTCCTCCCTGGTTACCGGTATCGCCACCTCCATCGGTTTTATCCACGGCACCTCGAGTCCCCTCTTTACCCTTGCCCTTTTCTACGGAATGCTCACGATTCGCGACGCCCTCGGCGTGCGTCGCTCCGCGGGTGCCCAGGCGCAGGCGCTCAACCGGCTCGGCGCGAAGCTCAACCTGGAGTACGGCATAGCCTTTGAACCAGTTAAGGAGATTAACGGCCACACCCCCGCAGAAGTTGCCGTCGGAGTGCTTCTCGGGTTCTTTCTCGGAATGGCCTTTAGCCTGCTCTGATGCGCGCACCCCTTCGCCGAGTCGCAACCCTTCTATCCGGGTGGCTCATCTGGTCAGCCATGTTCCTGCTCACGATGGCGGTAACCGCTCCCGGGGGCGGCACTATCTGGGACGGCTGGTACACTCTCCTCGTCTGCGAAGGGAGGGATCTGTTTGAGACGCACGCCCGGCTGACGGAGGACGGAGGGCCGGCGGTAGTATCCCTGGTTAACGCCACCGCCCGGTATCAGGGGTTTCCGGAGCTGGAGGCGGTCTCGGTCGGGGAGATCGAAGGGCGGTTTGATCCGGCGGACCCGCGCTACGATCCCTATCTGCGGAGTCTCGGCCGGTTCTTCCGGACCTCCGGCCCCGATGGGAGCTATCACCTCCTCATGGTCGAGAAGGAGCGGAGCGTTCCGCAGCTTCTCACCCTCCTGCGGCGCCGCCTCGGGCAGGGATTTGGACGAGGCTGGCCGGCCACCGGCGGGGATTGGATACTCCTCGACGCCCTGGGAGCGAACTCCCTCCTTTTCGTGCTGCTCTTTGCCCTCTGGGCGGGGGTGCTGCTGTTTTTCTTTCCCTCCCTTATGGTTCCGGGGGTGCCGATCCTGTTGAGCTTTCTGCCCCTCGCGGCGACCGGAGCAGTGGGGGCGGTATCCGGGGGGCTCATCCTCTTCGGGGTTCTCCACCTGCTCCAGCGCAGCCGGGGGGAGGTGCGCAAGCTCGACATCCCGGGGCCGGTGAGGATCCTTCGGGCGGTGGCGGTAGGGGATGCCCTCCCCCTGGTCTGGGCGACAATCGCGGTACTCGCCCTGTTTATCACCGGGGGTGATCCGGGGGGCGTCGCCCTCATGGGGGGCGCAACGCTCCTGCTTGCGGCCTCCGCCTTTATCCTCACGCTCCTTACCGACTATCTGCGCTACGCATCCTTTGAGCACCACCCCTTTACCTCGGTGCGGATCCTCACCCGCCGCTACGGCGCCCCGCCTCCGGGCCCGGGAATGGGTGGCATCCTCTGGGGGGCCGGCGGACTCCTTGCCCTCCTGGCGGTAGCGGTGATGGTCCCGCCGGTACAGACCGCGCCGGTACCCGCTCCCACCGAGCCCCTCGGAGGGTCTGTAACCTACCCGGCGCTGAACCGGGTTTTCGACCCCGTGGCGGAGCTGCCCACCCTCGCAGGCTACGTTGCACACCGCGCCTTTCAGGAGACCATACTCTACGGCGGGGAGTACAGGATGCCCGAGGAGGGTGAGGAGGTATCCCTTGCCACCTACGATCTCCTCGAAGGGCGGCTTGTGGAGCGCCGGGAGGTTATCCTAACCTTTGACCAGCAGTGGCTCGATGGAGTGCTTTCCTCAGGCAGCGAGTATACGGGGGTGCATTCGGTCCTCCTCTCGCAACCACGAATCTCGGGGGTTGAGCAGGCGACTTTCGACCGATTATACTTGGCAAGCCTTAAGCCCGCCCCCCTCGCCGGGGCGGTAGTCTTCGCCTTTTCACCCTTTTTTCTTTACGGGCTTGCGCTCGTCCGCAACCCCGGCGCAAGGAGTACTAAACGAGAGGCATGAATCTTGGCCCGCTGCGACAACATGGTGGAATCCGCCTCACCGACGGCCGGAGCAAACCGTTACCCTTCGCCAACGCCGCCGTCCCCACAGTCTGCACGGTACCTCTGAAACAGCATCACGGCGAACCCGCCTCGCCCCTGGTCAAGCGGGGTGATACCGTCCGGGAGGGGATGCTCATCGGGCGCTCCGGGGACACGAGAATACACGCTCCCATCCCCGGGGTGGTACGGGATATAACCGATCTCGTCGATCCTGACGGCACCCCGTGCAAGGCGATCGTCATCGAGCTCAACGGCGAGTTTGACCGCCTGGGAAAGGAGGAGGTGGTTCATAACTGGCGTGGCCGGACCGCCTCGCAACTGAGGGAGGCGCTCCTCGACCGCGGGGTGGTCGGGATGGGGGACCAGGGCTATCCGACCCATCTAAAACTCGATGTCGCCTCGAAGCGGCAGGTCGAGGTGCTTGTCATTAACGCCCTCGAGTCGGACCCTAACCTCCAGGCGGACCAGCAGCTGGTTCGGCTCTACCCGGAAAAGATCATCGAGGGCGCTCAGATGCTCGAGCGGATCGTTTCACCTGGTCGGGTGGTGTTTGCCTTCGAGTCCCGTAACCGGGAGAGCGCGGCTATCCTCCGGGAAGTTGTCGCCAAAAGGGAGCTTCCCTGGAGCGTCAAGGTGCTTCCTCACCGCTATCCCCTGGGTGACGAAAAGATCGTTCTCCAGCGGCTGACGGGCCGGGAGATTCCTCCCGGGGGGAGTTCCCTCGATATAGGGGCGCTGGTGATAAACGTTTCCTCCGCCCATGAGGTCTATGAGGCTATCGCCCTGCGCAAGCCGGTGATAGAGCGGATTATCACGGTTGCCGGGGGCGCGATAAAAACCCCGAAGAACCTGAAAGTCCGCCTCGGGATGCAGATCCAGGAGCTGATCCAGGAGTGCGGCGGACTCACGGAGATGCCGGATCGCATCGTCCTCAACGGCGTGATGCGGGGTTACACGATAACCGATGTGACCATGCCGGTGACCAAGACGACCCGGGCGATCCTCGCCCTGACCAGGGGGGAGGTAGGTCAGGCGCCGCAACTGTCGTGCATCCAGTGCGGGCGCTGCATCAGGAGCTGTCCGGTCGGTCTCAATCCCGCAAGGCTCCACAAACTGATCAACCATGGGGAACTGAGCCGGGCGGTGGATGAGGGGCTCATGTCCTGCCGGGAATGCGGTATCTGCGCCCACGTCTGCCCCTCGAGGATCCCCCTGGTAGAGCGTTTCCGGGAGGCGAAAGAGGCGGCCCGAAAGCGGGGCCTCGCATGACCAGTTATCTCACCTCAGCTTTCCCGCCCCAGCAGTACGACATGCTCACGACGCCGAAAATCATGTGGGGCACCGCCCTCGCCGTGCTCCCGTCGGTGGGGTGGGGGATCTACCAGTACGGCACCCCCGCTTTCGCCCTTGTCGGGACAACCCTCTTTGTGGCAATCCTCGCAGAGCTTCTCTTTTCAATGCTCCTCAATCGCGGCTCCCTGGCAGACGGAAACGGGGTGATGATCGGCCTCCTCCTCGCCGCGGCCTTTCCTCCCGGGACCCCGATCTACGCCGCGGCAGCGGCGACCCTCTTTTCCATGGCGGTGATCAAGTGGACCTTCGGTGGGACCGGATCCTACTGGGTCAACCCGATCGCCGGAGGTTACGTCTTTGCGGTAGTCTCCTTTCCCTCTTTTGGCGGAAGCTGGATGCTGCCGCGGCTGCTCGGCGGCCCATCCGAGGGGTACCAGGCGCCTCTGCAGCTGCTTACCGGGGCGAGCGTGGAAAGCGCGACTCGCCTCGGCGAGGCGTATTACCGCCTCGCCCCCCACGGTACCACACCCCTCGATGAGCAGGTCACCCGCCTCATTAACAACGTCGGTGGCGAGTTTCTCGGCGTGCGCATCCCGGCGGGGTACGCGGATCTCTTTCTCGGTAACGTCCCCTCCTCGATCGGAGGCGCCTCGGTGGCGCTGCTGCTGCTCGGAAGTGTTTTTCTCCTCGGCCGGACGATCATCTCTTCGGTAATTCCCTTCTTTTTTCTTACAAGCTTCTCCCTGCTCATCTATCTCCTCGGTGGTCTGCCCTATGGAGCGCCCCTTTTTACCGGTGACATACTCTTTCATCTCACAACCGGCGGTGCGATCCTCGGGGCACTCTTTGTGGCGACCGAGACGGTCTCCGCCCCGTTGACCACCCCGGGGATGGTCGTCTACGGAATCCTCGCCGGGGTCCTCGCGGCGCTCCTGCGGCTCTTCGGCGACGGGGTCCACGCGGTGATGCTCGCCATTCTCCTTGCCAACATGGTCGTGCCCCTGGTCGACCGGTATACGATGCCCCGGCTCTACGGCTCCGGCAGGGGGGCGGGATGAGAGAGTTCCGGGATCTCGCGGTTGTGGCGCTCATCGCCCTTGTCGCGGTACTCCTGGTCGTCCTGGTCCACTGGATGACCGAATCCGCCGTTTCGGCCCACCGGGAGATGCGCTTTCAGCGGGCGGTAGCCTCGCTCTCCGGAGACACTACCCCGGGGAGCCCTGAGCGTATCGACACCGGGAGCCTCGGCCGGCGGATTGTACTGGAGGAGGGAGGGGCGCTCTACGAAGTGATCGTTACCGGCTATCGGGAGGAGCTCCGGTTTCTTGTTGCCCTCGACCGAAGGGGGGAGCCGACGGGGGTCGCGCTTTTGCGGGACGCGGAGAGCCCGAGGTACGATCAGTTTCTCCGGGACCCGGAGGAACTCCTTGCGCTCCTCCAGGGGCGCCGGGAGCCGACTGAGCTGGGCGCGGGCGCGATGGTTACCCTCAACGCGATGAGTGAGGGGGTGGTTGTCGCCGGGCGCCACCTCCGGGGAGAGTAGATTGTGACTATCCGAGACGGACTGTTCCGGGAAAACCCGCTGATCGCCCGACTCGCCGGGCTCGCCCCGGCGCTCATGGTGAGTACTCATCTGATCTACGGTTTTGTGATCGGCCTCGGGGTGGTGGTGGTGAGCCTCGCCTCGACGGCGACCCTCTACCCCCTGCGCCGGTATCTCTTGAGTCGCTCAGCCCTGACGGCAAGTTTCCTGGTGATGGCTACCTACGTTACCCTCTTCAGTCGGGTTCTGGAGCTGACCAACCCGTACATCCACGACAAGCTCTGGATCTACCTGCCCATCCTCGCGGTAAACTGCGTCATCCTCTACTCCACCCGCCTCCGGGGTGAGAGTTTCGGCGAAATCCTTGCCGGAGGCTTCGGTCGCGCCCTCGGCTACGCGGGAGCGCTGCTTTTTATCTCCGCCCTCCGGGAGATCCTTGCCTTCGGGACCCTCTCATTCTCCCTGAGTCTCGAGGGAGGACAGGTGGTAACGCTTCTGCCGGGAGGGCCCCTCAGGCTCGTCGGCCATCTTGCGGGAGGATTCATGCTCCTCGGTTACCTCCGCGCGCTCTACCAGAAACAGACGATGAACTCGACCCGGGAGGGGGAGGAGACATGAGCTACGTCTCGGTGATGCTCACCTTCATCTTTGTGGAAAACGTCGTGCTCACAAACTTTCTCGGGATCTGCCCCTTTCTCAGTGCCACCCGGAACAGTCGCCTCGCCTTTTACCTCTCTGTCGCCCTGACCGCCCTGATGGCGCTGCTCTCGATACTCGGCTGGGCGGTCCGTGAGCTGATCCTTATCCCCCTCGGCGCCTCCTACCTCGAGCTGGTGGTCTTCGCCCTGCTTATCGCCACGGTGAGCAGGCTTATTTTTTCACTCCTCCGCCACTGGATGCCCGACCGGGTCGCTGTGCTCCAACGATACTATGTTCTCGTTGTGGCCAACGCCTCCCTCTTCGGCGTTCTGCTCATCTCCTCCTACCGGTCCTACGGCTTCGCAGAGAGTCTCCTCGCGGCCCTCGCCGCGGGGGTCGGATTTCTCCTCGCGGTGGTCGGTCTGGCGGCGGTGCGGGAGCGCCTTGAGTTCGAGGAGATACCCCCCTCCTTTCGGGGCGGCCCGATCGTCCTCATCTCGGCGGGACTCTTTTCCCTCGCCTTCCACGCGTTCGACAAGCTCCTGCTCCTGCGACTTCTCGGAAGCTGGTAAGATTGCCTTTACATCGGCCTACGGAGCAATTAGACTTCGATTCACTGAAATCGCATGAGTAGAGTGTACCTGATTCTCGGTGCCAGCAGCTGTCAGCCCCAGGGTGCGGCGGACGGTGAGATGGAAGCCGTGTATGACAAACAGTACAAACCGTTTCTCCGGCTTCTGTACAACTATCCGTCGGTCCGGTTTACCCTTCACTACTCAGGTATCGTTCTAAACTGGATCGAAAAGAACCACTCCGAGTTTACCGACGTCCTCGCGGAGATGACCGCACGAAAGCAGGTTGAGCTGATCGGCGGCGCCTTCTTCGACCCGATAATTCCGCTGATTCCCAAGCAGGATCGCCTCGGTCAGATCGAGGCGATGACCGCTTTTCTGCGAAAGCGCTTCGGGCGACGCCCCCGGGGCGCCTGGATCACCGAGGGGATCTGGGACCAGCCCCTCGCGTCCAATCTGAGCAGCTGCGGCATCGAGTACACCTTTCTCGACGCGATGAGTTTTCACCGCAGCGACGGCTACCTCGATGACTATACCCTTCCCTGTCTCACCGAAGACGAGGGAAAAACGGTCACCGTCTTTCCAATCCACCGGGACCTCGAAGAGCAGATGCTCGCGGGGGTAGACCCTGTCCTGTTTCTCGAGCGACTCAGGGAGCGCGCCTACGGTGTGGAGGGGGCGGTGTTTACCTTTCTTCCCGATGGAAACCTCATCGACCTCGGCTGGTTCGAAAAGCTGCTCAAGGAGCTGGAGGGGAACAAGGAGTGGTTCGACGTGGTACGCCCCGGCTATTACCACCGCACCATGACCCCGTCGAGGCGGATCTACTTCCAGACCAGCTCGCAGGGTGAGCTTCTCACCTGGATCAAGCCGGAGGAGTCCGACGGGAGCGCCACCTACCGGCGGTTGCTCACGATGTACCCCGAGAGCAATCTCCTCTACTCGAAGATGCAGTACACCCACGTGCTGGTTAACCAGGTCCGGGGAGACAAGTCCCGGAAGCTCAGCGCCCGGGAAGACCTCTGGCGCGGCCAGGCGCATCACGCCTACTGGCTCAATCCCTCCGGGGGGATATACCGCAACGAGTTGAGAAAAAGCGCCTACGCTGCGCTGATCGAGGCTGAGAAAACCACCCGGCAGAAGGGGATCTTTATTCCTTCGATCGTCCGGGTGGACTTTGACATGGACGGCCGGGAGGAGTACCTCTACCAGGGACAGGAGGTCAACGCCTACCTCCATCTCAGGGGCGGCACCCTCTTTGAGCTCGACCATCTACGAAAGCCGTGGAACTATCTCGATACGATGAGCAGACGGCCTGAGCCGTTTCACGGCTCCGAGGTTGAAACGATCGGTTACGACCTGCACCAACGCAACGCCTTTGTCGATCGCTTTCTGCCTTTGGGAAGCAGCCTCGAGAGCTTCGCCGCCGGAAGGTTTGAGGAACTCGGCAGCTTCGTGGAGACTCCCTACGAGGTGGGAGACCTCGACAAGGATCACGGCACGATCAGCTTTACCAGGGAGGGCAGCGTCCGCACCGAAGGAGAGGAGCTGCCGGTCCTGGTGGAGAAGGGCTACGCCTTCAACCGCTCCGGGCTCTCGGTGAGCTATACGATTACCAACCGTGGCCAGGAGCCCCTCGAGAGCCGTTTCGCCCCGGAGGTCAATCTCTCTTTTCGCTCCGCCGAGGTCGAGGACCTTCGGATTCTGGTTCGGGAGCGGGGAAGCAGGGCGGCGGAACGGGCGCCGGAGGCGACGGAGTTTCCCGACGCCCTGGATGTGCAGTTCAACGATCTGTTCTGCGGTGCGTCGATAACCCTCGCCCCCGAGGGAAAGGCGACTTTCTGGAGCTTCCCGGTCTACACCGTCGGCCGCGGCTCCACGGGTGTCCTCGCCTACTACTCGGCGAACTGCGTCCTTCCGCTCTACGATCTCAGCCTCCCCCCTGGTGAGAGCTGGAGCACGACCCTCAAACTCTCCATAAAAACCCTCTGATCCCCAGCCCTCCCCACCACCGGAAACTTGAAGCGGGCCCGAGGCGGTAAGACTACCCCCGGGGGCCGGGCGGAGAGGTGGGGGTCGGTCGTGTACTCTTTGGACAGAAGGGGGCGTTTACTCTTCGGTGAGCAGGGTGAGAATCGCGTCCATCCAGGGGGTCACCTCAGAGTGATACGCCTCCTCGGCGAGGAGAAAGGAGAGAAAGGCGTTTCGATACTCCCCGCTGAAGTACTGGCTCTGTCCGAGGTAGAACCGTGCCCGGGCGGCGAGCTCCTCTTCGAGGGTGATGGACAGCAGATTGGACAAAAGCTGCGACGCGGTGTCGTAGGCGCCCCGGGCAAACTCATCCTGGATGATTTCGGTGAGGGTGGCGCTCGTCCCCCGGGCGTCGGCGACCCGCTCGGTCGGGAGGATCACCGGCTCTAATCGAGGCATCTCCGGTTCTCCGACGGAGACGAGGATCCGGTCGAGGGCCTCCCGGGTTAGGGGGTCGAGACTCCGGGGCGAGGGAATCCTGGAAAGCTCCGCACTCGCCGTGGTGACCGAGCCGGTGGCGAGCTGGAGCAGGGGGAGGGGAGTCCCCCGTCGGGACGCCCGGGGCGGAAACTCCACGGTGGGACGGGTCGGGTTGATGCGAACCTCCGCAGGGTCTGCGAGGAGGTTTTCTCCCGAGGCCAGGGTGAGCTCCTGGGCATCCACCTCGGCGGTATCGAACACGGCGTAGTAGTAGGGGACGCCGGGAACCGGATAATCGACGTATCGCCTCTCTATGCTTTCAAGGACTGCGATGCGGGTAGCCGCCTCGAGGGATTCGAACCCCCGGATCGGTACCGTTGAGCGGTAGACGGCGAGCTCCCGACCGTTTCGGGAGGCGTCATAGGTAAGCTCGATGCCGTTTCCGACGACCCGGGCGGTGAGATTAAAGACCCGGGCGGCGAGGTCCTCTCCAGCGCTGGTCTCGGTAAGTACCGCAGGCTCGATCGTCTTGTTCCGGAAGGGGATAAAGATCCTGAAGGGTTCCCCCTCCTCCGACTCGGTCAGTACGGCGTAGTAATACTCTCCCGGCCCCGGGGGAGTGTCGAGATAGGTCTCACTGCCCGCCTCCACGGTTGCCAGGAGCTGCGCATCTGCAAAGGTGCGCTCATCGATCTCTTCCTCGTTGCGGTAGACCCGGTAGGCGCCTTCAATCTCCCCGGCGTCCTGCCAGGTGAGGCGTACCTGGGGTTCCCGAATCGCGACCCGCAGGCGGGATACAAAGGGTGCAAAGACGTCGGTCTGATCCTCGGGAACTCCGATACCACTCTCCTGAGCAAACAGCAGTGAGGCCGCAAGAAAAAAAAGCGCGATTACCGTGCCCAGGACTGTCGATTTCATAAACGTCATCCCTACTATAATCGGCAGATCTCCACCCTGTCCACACCGTCAATCTCCCGGAATTACCACTCTCTGGAAAGGGTGCCCTCCTACCTGCTATACTCCTCACCCCATGGGAGGATTACATGTTGCAGGAACTAAGCGGTCCCATCGAGGAACTGAAAGAGGAAATCTACTCCACCTGGAGGCATCTTTGACCCTGAGAGGGTCAGAAACGAGATAGCCGAAATCGAGACCGAGACCGCTCGACCGGACTTCTGGAACGACCGGGAGTATGCCGAAAAGAGTCTCTCCAAGCTCAAGCGCCTCAAGGATCGCCTCGAGCCGTGGGAGCAGCTCAAAAGCGAGGCGGAAGAACTCGCCGAGCTTCTCCAGCTCGCTCAGGAGGAGCAGGACAGCGCGGTGGAACCGGAGATTCGCGCCACCCTCGAAGCGTTGCAGGCTCGCCACGAGAAGCTCCGGGTTCTGGAGCTTCTAAAGGATGAGCACGACGACGCCTCCGCCTTTCTTACCATTCATTCCGGTGCCGGCGGCACCGAGGCGTGCGACTGGGTGAGCATGCTCATGCGGATGTACCTGCGCTGGTGCGAGAACAAGGGGTATAAAACGACGATTATCGACCTCCAGGAGGCCGAGGGCGGGGTCAAGTCGGTGACGATCCAGGTGGACGGGGCGTACGCCTTCGGTTACCTCAAGGCTGAGGGCGGAATCCACCGTCTGGTGCGGATCTCTCCCTTCGACTCCGGAGGCCGTCGCCACACCTCCTTCGCCTCGGTCTACGTCTCCCCGGTCATAGAGGATGACATCGTCATCGACATCCGGCCTGAGGACCTCCGGGTCGACACCTACCGGGCAAGCGGCGCCGGTGGTCAGCACGTAAACAAGACCGACTCGGCGGTGCGGATGACTCACCTCGAGACAGGTATCGTCGTGCAGTGTCAGAACGAGCGGAGCCAGCACAAGAACCGGGAGATGGCGATGAAGGTGCTCCAGTCCCGGCTTTACGAGTACTACCGGCAGAAGCAGGATGAGGAGCGCTCCGCCTCGGCAGCGGAGAAAAAGGATATTGCCTGGGGACACCAGATCCGCTCCTACGTCTTCCAGCCCTACACCATGGTAAAGGACCACCGGACAGAGACGGAAACCGGCAACGTCCAGGCGGTGATGGATGGCGCAATTGATGATTTTATCGAAGCGTACCTTCGGCAGAGCTGGCAGCGAGAGCACGCCTCGGCGCAGTAGGGCCGCCCTGCCTCTCTCGGTGGCGCTGCTCCTGCTCACCGTCTCGCCCCTCCCGGCGGAGCAGGAGCTGCCCGGGGACGAGCTGCCCGAGGATACTCGTGAGTTCTGGAGAGTGGAAGTTCTCGGCGTCCAGACGAATCTCGCCGACCGGGAGCTCCTCGGCGTGGCAACCGGTATACCTCAGCTGCTCATCGACGCTCTCGAGCCGGTCGAGACGCACCAGCTCAGCCGCAACGAGCGCCTCGCCCTCGCCCGGGGGCGCCTCGAGGAGCTTCGACTGGAGAACGTCGAAGAGCTCCACGAGCTGAGCCGGGAGTTGGAGCTGCTACCCTTTGAGGCGGAGGGCGATCTCGCCCGGGAGGAGCGGGCGGTCGAGCTCGCCGGGCAGATCGATGAGGCGGAGGCGCTGCTTCGCCGGATCGAGGCGACCGACCCCGGGAGAGTCGAGGTCGCCCGGGAGAAAGCTGTGGAGCTTCTCTCCCAGGAGGAGCCGGAGTTCTCCAGGGTCTTCGATCTTGAGGGTCGGGCGGAGGAGTCGGAGGCGGACCTCGTCATCTACGGTGAGCTCGAGCGCAGCGACGAGTACCTCTTTTTGACCCTCTACGAGTACAACTACCACCTCCGCCGGGAGCGCCTGCTCGGCAGTACCGCCTCCCTCGCCGAGGAGTTTCCGACCAATCTCGATGAGCTGATCCAGGCGACCCGGACGCTTGTGGCGGGCCGTCCGGTGGCCTCGCTCACCGTCGACCTCACCGGTTTCGAACCCGGCCGGGGTGAGGTCATCGTCGATGGAGTCTCCCAGGGTTTCGGCTCTCTGACCGTGCCGATCCTGCCCCTCGGCGCCCGGGAGGTGCGGGTGATCCACCCGGCGATCGAGCCGATCGAGCGGACGGTTCTGGTGGGCCTCTCCGGGGAGAACCGTATCGAGATAACCATTCCCTCACCCCGGACCGGCTACGTCTCCCTGGTCACCGACCCCCCCGGGGCAGATATCTACGTTGATTCGCGCTGGCAGGGGGTCACCCCCTTTCTTCTCGAGCGTCCGCCGGAACAGCGGCAGGTTCGCCTCTCCCTCGAGGATTACTACGACTCCCAGCTCTTGCTCTCCCCCGCCTCCCCGACGCTGCTTCGCAGAGAGCTGCTGCCCCGGCAGATCGTCTGGGAGGATGTTGTGGAAGAGAAGAGGGAGCGCTTCTACCGCTCCTTCGGATGGTTCGTCCTCTCGCTCCCCGCCCCTATCATTCTCAACGGCGTTTACGGTAACCTCACGACGCTTTTCCCCGACGGGAGCACCCGCACCGGGCTCTCGACGCAGGAGGCCGAGGAGCGCCTGGACCAGGCGAACACGCTCTTTTACAGCTACTACGCCACCCTGGGGGTGAGTGTTGCCCTCTTCGGGAATATGCTGTTCAGGCTTATCGACTACATCAGGACCGGTGAAGGGTACCACGACCGATAACGAGGAGTGTTATGGCAGTCAAAAAGGGACTCGGAGAGCGGCTGAAAAACCTGTTCAACCGCAGCTCTCCCGAGGATCAGGCGTTCTACGAGGAGCTCGAGGATCTGCTTATCGAGGCTGATATTGGAAGCACCGTAACCTTTGAGACGGTAGAGGCGCTGAAGGATCGTGCAAAGAAACTAAAGGGCAGGGACCAGATCGTCGCCGCGCTCCGGGAGCTCCTCGGAGGCTATCTGAAGGGGGGGGAGCTTACCCTCGATGCGGACGCCCTCAATATCATTCTCGTCCTCGGGGTCAACGGGGTGGGAAAGACAACCACCATCGCGAAGCTCGCCGAGCACTTCCGTCGAACCGAGGGGACCGAGAGGATCGTTCTCGCCGCGGCAGACACCTTTCGAGCCGCCGCGGTAGAGCAGCTTGTCACCCACGGTGAGCGTCTCGGTTTCCGCGTCGTCCGGCAGGGCACCGGTTCCGACGCCGCGGCCGTGGTCTTTGACGCTCTCGACAGCGCCACCTCCCGACAGGACCGTCTCGTACTCATCGATACCGCCGGAAGAATGCACAACAAGGCGAATCTGGTACAGGAGCTCGCCAAAATCGACAAGATCGTTAAACGGAAGGCTCCGACGGCGAGTTATCGCTCCTTTCTGGTTGTCGACGCGACCACCGGCCAGAACGCTCTGCGCCAGGCGCAGCTGTTTCACGAGGCCGTCGGAGTCGACGCCCTTGTGATGGCTAAGTACGACTCGAGCGCCCGGGGTGGGGTGCTCATCCCGATAGCCCGGGAACTCGGCATTCCTTGCGCCTTTCTCGGCGACGGAGAGGGGTACACCGATCTTCGCCCCTTTGACCCCGATCGCTACCTCCAAGAGCTGACAAGCTTCGACTGACAATGACACCCCTCGGCAGACGCCTCACCTTCACCCTTCTCCTCCTGTTGCTTTCGCCGACCGGGATGGTGAGGGCTGAGGAGGAGGGGCTCTATCGCTCCAACGATCAGTTTCTTCCGATCGAGGAGATCTCACCGGAGCAACGGGAGCGCTACCCGTGGGTGCTCGAGCTTTCGGTATCCGCCGGCCGCAGGGAGGGGGTACTTTACCGGGATGGCGAGCTCTATCGGCGGAGGATCGAGATTCTCTCGCCCCGGGGCGTGCCTCGGGAGGTGCAGATTCTCGACGCCGCCGGGGAACGTATCGAGAGGTGGCAGTACCGCTACGACCGAACCGGCCGGCTCCGGGGGATCGAGGTGGACGGCCTCGACGGCAGGAGCCGCTTCTCAACCGGCCTAGCCCCGGAGGGCTCGGGTACCAGCGGGGAGACCCTCTTCAGGGCGGAGGATGAGAGCCGAACGGTCTACCGGTACGACGAGGCTGGGAGGCTTGCGACCGCCTCGAGCTACAGGTCCGGGGAGCTCATCGAGCGGCTCACCAATACCTGGGAGGAGGAGAGGCTCGCCATGCGGGTGAGGGAGTATCCCCGGGAGCGTCGACGGGTTGTGACCCGGTACGACGAGTCGGGAGATCCCGCCGAGGAGGAGGCGTGGGAGGCGGGACGGCTTGTCTCGACCACCTACCGGAGCTATGGCGAGGAGGGAGAGCTCCTCGGGATCCGGGTTACCGGACGGCAGGCGCGGGAGATCCGCTACGAGTACGACGAGGAGGGGACGCTGGTATCCGAGCGGGAGCTTCGAGAGGGGGTAGTCCATCGGTCCGTTGAATACGGCGAGGATGAGCGGGTGGAGACCCGCTACCGCCGGGGGGAGGCGTTCCTTCGGGTGTACTACCGCGGGGATGAGCGGGTCCGGGAGGAGCTTCTGCGGGAGGGGGAGGTTATCGATGTTCGCCGTTTTTAGGGCGCCCCGGGCCTCCTGGACCCGCTTTCTCGGAGGTCGCTACATGCAGACCGCCGGAAACCTGAGGGGCCACGCCTCGGTGCGCCTCAGCATTATCGGCATCGCCGCGGGGGTGATGACCCTCATAACGGTTCTCTCGGTGATGAACGGGTTTCAGAACTCCACCATTCAGAGCATTCTTGAGGTGAGCTCCTACCACCTGAGGCTGGAGTCCGAGGAGCTTTCCGCGCTTTCTGATAGTCGTCTCGACTCCCTCCGGGACGCTCCTGAGGTGAGGGCGGTGGTACCGTTCGTGGATGTCCAGGCCCTCGCCCGCGGCTTTTTTCAGCAGCCCGACACCGTTCTTCTCAGGGGAGTACCGCAGGATCTGTTTGCCCTCGACCGGAGGATCGCCGAGCGGATCGAGATTGTCGAGGGGCGCTTTGACCTGAGTCGGGAGCGGTCGGTGGTAATCGGAGCCGAGCTCGCCCGGAGTGTCGGCGCCGGGGTGGGGGACGCGATCTCCCTGGTTCATCTGCCGGACAGCGCCGCCGGGGCAGCTCGCCCGGACGAGACGCAGATGGTGGTAGCCGGGGTGTTTCGTACCGGCTATCTCGACTTTGACCGGAGCTGGGCCTTCATATCCCTCGAGACCGCCTCTCAGCTGTTCGACGCTCCGGTCTCAACCATCGGAGTCAAGCTGGAAAACCGCTTTCAGGAGGCTCGGGCCGCCGCAGCCTTAGAGGAGGCGCTCCGCGGCTCAGAGGTAACAGACCCCCGGATCGTCTCCTGGCGGGAGTTTAACCGCGGCATCTTCGGCGCCCTGCGGGTGGAAAAATCAATGATGCTCCTGCTGGTGGGGCTTATCTTCCTGGTGGTGGCGGTCAATATTTTCCATACCCTCAATCGGAGTGTCGCCGAGCGGCAGGAGGAGATCGCCCTCCTTCGCGCGTTGGGGGCCACCCCCCGGGAGGTGACCTCGGTCTTTCTCGGACAGGGTGTGACCATCGGTTTTATCGGTGCGAGCTCCGGTCTGCTCCTCGGCCTGTTTCTCTCGGTCAACATCAACGCCGTTTTCGAGGCTGCGGAACTGCTCATAAACGGCGCGATCTCCCTGTTGAGCTGGGTCAGTCGCGGGGCGAGGGCGGGGCAGGGGGTGGAGATCTTCTCGGCGAGGGACTTTTACCTCGCTGAAGTGCCCGTGGAGATCCGCTTTCTCGAGGCGGTTATGATCTATCTCTTTGCGGTTTTCTCGGCGACCCTCGCGGGTTACGGGGCGAGTCGGCGGGTTAGCGCTGTTTCGCCGGCCTCGCTTCTCAGGGAGGAAGCGCGTGGGTAGTGTTCACCACCGTGGTGTTAGAGTACGGATAACCCGTTATCCTGGCTCACATTATCCGGGGCAGAGTCGAATTTTCTCCTTTTCTTGTCGATTCTGCTCTCACCTGCCTGAGGTGCCGGGAGATTGCGCTGCGGGCATCCGCAGCGTGGAGGAGAGTTGGGGTGGATGAACCCGCGGTAGCCCTGAGGGGCGTGGAAAAGAGATTTCTGAGTGGCGCCGAGGAGCTGAGAATCCTCCGGGAGGTGGACCTCACCATTGAGGCGGGGGAGGCTGTCGGCGTGACAGGGGAGAGCGGAAGCGGCAAGAGCACGCTTCTGACGATCATAGCCGGCCTCGACCGCCCCACCTCAGGAAGCGTGATGGTTGCCGGCAAGGAGCTCTCTTCCCTCAGCGAGGAGGAGCTCAGCCGACTGAGGGCGAGGCGGGTCGGCTTTGTCTTTCAGTTTCACCACCTCTTGAAGGACTTTACCGCCCTCGAGAACGTTCTTCTCCCGGGATTGATGATCGGCGGGAGCCGAAAGGAGCTCGAGGCGCGGGCAAAGGAACTGCTCGGGGTTGTGGGTCTCTCCAATCGCCTCACCCACGTGCCCTCCCAGCTCTCCGGGGGAGAGCGGCAGCGGGTTGCGGTGGTTCGGAGTCTCATCAACCGTCCCGCTCTCCTCCTCGCGGACGAGCCGACGGGTAACCTCGATGAGGGAAACTCAGCCTACGTGGCGGACCTCCTCTTTCGTCTGGTCGAGGAGACCGGTACGACCCTGCTCCTGGTTACCCATGACGCCCGACTCGCCGCCCGCTGCCCCCGGCGACTGCTTTTGGAGCACGGGAGGCTCACCCCGCTATGAGGGGGGCGGCACTCCCTTGGGCGATAGCGGTTCGCTACCTCTTCCGCCGTGCCGGGGGCAACCGGAGGAGAACAATCTCCGCCGTCGCCGGGATCGCCCTTGCCATGGTGCCTCTGGTCCTGGTGATGGAGCTTGCGGACGGCATGATCCGCGGGATCACCGCCCGGTATATCGAGACCGGTACCTACCACCTCCAGGCGTACCCCGGGGACTCCCTCGAGCCGGAGGCGTTGGACCGCCTCGTCTCCGAGCTCACCGCCGTCGACGGCGTGGAGCACGCCGGGATCGAGCACCGGGGTGTCGGGCTTCTCTCCTCGGACACGGGTAAGAGCGGGGTGCAGGTCCGCTCGGTTCCTCCGGACCTCCGGGATCGGGATCGCGGCTTTCGTGAGTATCTCTCCGTCGAGGCCGGCGCCTTCGATCTGGACTCCGACAATAGTATCGTGCTCGGGCGCTTTCTCGCGCAGGAGCTCGACGCCGGGGTGGGAGACGAGATCCGTCTGCTGACCGTGCGCTCCCTCGAGGGGAGGTCCTTTCTCCCGAGGGTATCCCGATTTCGGGTGACCGGGGTGGTCTCGACCGGCTACCAGGAGCTCGACCGGCTCTGGGCATTCATTCCGCTCCAGCGCGGTCTTCAGCTCCTGCCGGCGGAGAACTCCGACACCTTTATCGGCGTGAAGATCCAAGAGCCCTACGCCCTGCAGCCGGCGCTCTTCGGTTCGCCCTTGCCCTCTCTGGAGGACCGCCGGGACGAGAGCTCGGCGCAGGCAACCCTCGGTGGCGTTCGGGATACCCTCGGAGAACAGTGGCGGCTGTACAGCTGGTACGGCCTCGAGCGCTCGAGGTACGTCTCCTTTCAGACCACCCGTAATCTGCTTCTCTTTATAATGCTTCTTATTGTTGTGGTTGCCTCGGTCAACGTCTCCTCGACCCTGGTACTGCTTGTGGTTGAAAAGGAGCAGGAGATCGCCTTTATGAGGACCATCGGTGCTGACCCGCGACTGATTCAGCACATTTTTCTGACCGCGGGAGCCGTGATCGGTGTTGCGGGGGTCGGGATCGGTCTTCTTCTCGGGGTACTCCTTGCGATAAACGTAAACGAGCTTCTGGTCATACTCGAGGGGGTTGTAAACGGGTTTGTGCGTTTCCTTCGTGGGCTTTTTACAGCCCGGGAGGAGGCGACGCGGATCCTCATTTTCAGCCGGGAGTTCTACCTCGAGCGGGTACCGATCTCCCTCGATCCCCTCGAACTCTCCCTCCTCGCGGCCCTCGCTATGGCCCTTTCCCTCTTTGCCGCCCTCATACCCGCCCGCAGGGGCGTGCAGGTCTACCCTCTCGAGATGCTGCGCCGGAAGTAGAACCGTAAACGACATCGACCGCGCCCGCTCTCCCGGGAGTCCGGCAGCTGCCTCATTGTGAGGGAACCTCGCTTTGTGGTAGAGTCTGAATGTATGAAAGAGGGCGACGCAGACCGGCGCGTACGGATCGTACAGTACTTTGGCGGTACGAAGCGTGAGCACTTTATCTCCGAACAACGGGCCCGGCACCTCGGCATAGACATTCATCGCTCAGGGGCAACCTCGGTTCCCTACCTCCTCGGGGATATCTTTGTCCGCTCCCTCGCCGGAGGGGAGACCGACCAGGTCTGTCCACGATGCGGCACCAGGCACCAGGAGCTGGTGATGAACCGCGCAGTCGGCTGTGAGGAGTGCTACGCGGTGTTCGGTGACACCATCGAGACCCTCCTGGAGATCCGGGCGAGCAACTACACCCACTCAGGCAAGGTTCCGCCCCGGCTGCGCCGCTACCGCGCCCTTTTTATCGAGCGCGAGCGAATCCTGAGACACCTCGAGGTCGCGGTGGAAGAGGAGGACTACGAGTCCGCCGCGGAGCTTCGGGATCAACTGAGTAAGCTCGCCGAGGAGTAGCGGGTGCTCAGCCACACACCATCACTCTCAAAGGAGAGCTGGTTCACCCGGGAAGGTCCGGACCAGGACGTTGTCATATCCTCACGCTGCAGACTATCCCGTAACCTCTCGGGCCTCGCCTTTCCTCCCGCCGGGGGACGAGAGGAGCAGATCGCCGTAGTCAAGGCTGTCGAGGCGGCCCTCTACGAGGCGGACCGCCTCTATCTCACCGTCGACCCTGGCCAGGCGGACGAGCTCGAGCGGCGCTGCTACCGCGAGCGCAACCTCCTGCCTCCCCCCAGGGAAGGTGTGGTTCTCGAGCCGGTCGCCTTTGTCCGGGACGACGAGGCGGCGGCGGTGCAGGTCTGGGACAAGGACCACCTCCGCCTCGTTTCTCTCATCCCCGGACTCTCGGCCCTCGGCGCCTACAGCGTGGTGGACTCGGTAGATACCCATCTCGAAGGCTATCTCGACTACGCGGTAAGCCTCCGCCTCGGCTACCTCACCTCAAATATCGACAACGCCGGAAGCGGTCTGCGCCTCTCCTTTCTCCTCCATCTCCCGATTCTCGAGAATAACGCCTCCCTCTCCGAGGCGACCTCAGAACTCGACCGCAAGCTGGTAAAGCTCGAGGCGTTTCCCGGCTCCGGTAGTGGGTCGCCCGGGAGCCTCTACATCGTGTCAAACCGCACCGGCTTCGGACGCTCCGACGAGGAGACCCTCCAACTTCTTGAAGAGAGCTGCCAACTGTTACTACATTATGAACGGGAGGCGCGAGCAGAACTCCTCGCCGCCCACACGGATGAGGTTGAGGATGCCGCCCACCGGGCCCTCGGGCTTCTCAGACACTCCCGCTCCCTCGGGGCGGAGGAGGCGTACGAGCTGATTTCCACGGCGCGAGTCGGAGTCGCTGTCGGGTTGATCGAAGGAGTGCGCCTGCCGGATATTACTGCCCTCTTTGTTCTACTGCAGGAGGGCCATCTGCGGCAGGCGCACCGTGTGCACGCCGAACATACACAACAAACCGATGCGGTGCCGAAGTGGCGCGCATCAGTCGCTCGAACCTGGTTAGGCGAGCGGCTGGGAGGAAATGACTGATGTTTAAGGGGCTGACACAGCGGGCCCAGCGGGTACTTACGATACTCGCCCAGGATGAGGCGAAGCGGTTTCATTCTGACCAACTCTTGCCCGAACATATTATGCTCGCCCTGCTCAAAGAGGGCGGCGGACTTGGATACAAGGCGCTCGAAAAGGCGATGATCGATCCTGCAAAGATGCAGATCGAGCTGGAAAACTCCATTCCCCGGAAGCGGGGAGGATTTATTCTCGGGGACGTGCCTCCCTCACCGAGGGGTAAAAAGGTTCTCGAGGACTCGGCGGAGGAGGCGCGGAACCTCGGACATGAGTACATCGGTACCGAGCATCTGCTTCTCGCCTGCAGCCGGGAGCCCGGGGGCGAGACGGGTAAGTTTCTCAACAAGTTCAGTATCACCGTCGAAATGCTCCGGGAGATAGTCAGCGAGCTCTCCGGAAGCACCGGAGGAGCCGCCGCTGCAGGCTCCATGCAGGGCGGACGACAGTCCCAGGGAAAGCGGCGCAGCGGCTCGACCACAACCACCGCCAAAAAGGCTACCCCCACGCTCGATGAGTTTTCCCGGGACCTCACCGAGTTTGCCCGGGAGGATAAGCTCGATCCGGTGGTCGGACGGGACCGTGAGATCCAGCGCGTGATTCAGATACTCGCCCGGAGAACCAAGAACAATCCGGTCCTCATCGGTGAGCCGGGGGTCGGAAAGACTGCGATCGTCGAGGGGCTCGCTCAGAACATCATAGACGGCACCGCCCCGGAGGTGCTTCTCGGCAGACGGGTTCTCACCCTCGACCTCGCGGGGCTCATCGCCGGCACCAAGTACCGTGGAGAGTTCGAGGAGCGGCTCAAGCGGGTCATGAAGGAGATCACCACCTCCGGAAACATCATTCTCTTTATCGATGAGCTACACACCATCATCGGCGCAGGGGGCGCGGAGGGCGCGATTGACGCGTCAAACATGCTCAAGCCGGCCCTGAGCCGTGGGGAAATCCAGTGTATCGGCGCCACCACCCTTAACGAGTACAAGAAGTACATTGAGAAGGACGCGGCCCTCGAGCGGCGCTTCCAGACCATTATCGTTGATGAGCCCTCGGTGGAGGAGACGATCGAAATACTCAAAGGGGTAAAGGATCGCTACGAGGAGCATCACAATGTCTCCTACACCCCCGGAGCTATCGAGGTCGCCTCGGTTCTCTCCCGGCGCTACATCACCGACCGGTTTCTCCCGGACAAGGCGATCGACCTCATCGACGAGGCGGGTTCCCGCAAGCGGATCAGCAACAGCGTCCGCCCCCAGGAAATCGCCGACCTCGAGCGGCAGATCGACGACCTCAACCAGGAGAAGCTGACCCTCGTCAACTCCCAGAACTACGAGCGCGCCGCTGCCGTCCGGGACGAGGTGCGGCAGCTGAAGAACAAGGTCGAGGAGCTCAAGGATCAGTGGAAAGTTACCCTGCGAACCGAGCACAACGTCGTGGACTCCGACGACATTCATTACGTTCTCTCCGAGATTACCGGTATCCCCCTCGTCCGGATCGCCCAGACCGAGAGCGAGAAGCTCCTGAGGATCGAGAAGGAGCTGCACAAGAACGTTATCGGTCAGGATGACGCGATCAAGGCGATCTCTTCGGCCATTCGCCGCTCGAGAACAGGCCTCAGCGCGCCGGAGCGGCCGATGGGTTCCTTTATCTTTCTCGGGCCCACGGGAGTCGGAAAGAGCCTGCTCGCCAAAAGCCTCGCGGAGTTTCTCTTCGGCAACGACGAGCACATGATCCGGATCGACATGTCCGACTACATGGAGAAGCACAACGTCTCCCGTCTCGTCGGAGCGCCCCCCGGTTACATCGGCTACGATGAGGGCGGCGTCCTCACTGAGAAGATCCGGCGCAAGCCGTACAGTGTTGTCCTCCTCGACGAGATCGAGAAGGCACACCCCGACGTCTTCAACATCCTTCTCCAGGTGCTCGAAGAGGGTGAGCTCCAGGACAATCTGGGGCACAAGGTTTCCTTCCGCAACACCGTCCTCATCATGACCTCCAACGCCGGGGCCCGGGAAATCTCCCGGGAGAGCCAGGTCGGCTTCCGGAGCCAGGAGGGACTGCTCGAGTACTCGGAGATCCGCTCCTCGGCGATGAACGAGCTGAAGCGCATGTTCAGGCCGGAGTTTATCAACCGGGTTGACGAGATCGTCGTCTTCCACAGCCTCACCAAGGAACAGGTGACAAGCATTCTCGACATCCTCCTCGCTGAGGTTCAGATGCGTCTTGCCGAGAAGGAGATCACCCTCGAGGTCAACCGAAAGGCTCGGGAGTACATAATCGACTCCGGTTTCGACCAGAAGTTTGGCGCCCGGCCGTTGAGGCGGACGATCCAGAGGGAGATCGAAGATCCCCTCGCCCTGGAGATCCTCAAAGGGCGCTTTGGTGAGGGTAGCCACATCGTGGTGGGTATGCGTAAAGGGAGCATCTACTTCCAGGAGAAGAACCCCAAACCGAAGCCGAAGGCGCTGCCTGAGCCGGAGGAGACAAAGGCGCTGCCCTCCGGGGAGAGTGAGGGGGAGGATTAAGGCAGCCGGCGTTCTACCGTGCCCCCGAGTTCGCGATAGGTGTAGAGCATGTTTGCAAGCGCCCGTCGCTCTTCGGGGGTGAGCCGATGGCTCACCGTCCCTCCCCGGCCGCGAAACGCAACCTCCACCCGCTCCCCGGTTCGGTGCTCCATAAACCTGAGGAAGTCTCTCGTCTGTTCTGATTCGAGGGGGAGCGTGACGGTTTCCGCCGCGACAAGAGCTGTCCTCTCCCGGGCTACGGTCTCGGCGACGAAGCGAAACTGCCGACCCGCTGATCCTAGGAGAAGCTCCTCCACCTGGAGCGGTTCCCGGTCGAGGGGGTAGACAGCCCTCGCCCGGAGCGTCGCCTCCGGCTGCCCGCCTCTCTCGGAAACAAGGATATCGAGGTAGAGGGTGGACGCCTCGGAGGCCGCCACGCGCCGGTCGAGGTAGCGAAATCCGGTCCCGGAGACCGGGATTCGAACAACGTGCTGTAGCGCCAGGCGTGGTGGGGTTCCTTGAGCTTCCTCGACGGCGAGGCTCTCAACCTCCCGGTACTCCTCGAACCCTCCCACTTCCTCCTCACCCTGCCGAGGCGGTGTTGCCTCGAGGGCGAGACGAAGCTCCTCCACCAGCTCCCGCAGCCGTTGGTTTTCGATCCTCAGCTGTTCTGTCTCCGGACGCTCCTCGGTCTCGGCCGGCTCGGTTTCCAGCAGGGAAAGCCGCTGCCGCAACTCCTCTATCTCCCGACGGTAACGGTTCGCCTCCTGCCGCGCCTCCTCGAGCGCCCGGGCATCCCGGTCCTCCGCCGCTTCCTCTCCCTCCGGCGTTGCCTCATCGGAGCGGGGGGCAGCTTCCGGGGTACCCGCACAACCGAGGAGAGCGAAAAAGAGTGCGGAGAGTAACAGAGCACGGATATGCACGGAGAACCTCCTTGGACTCGTCACTACTAACAGTTTACGGCGGCTTCGGCCCTTTCCATTAGCGTGACAGCGTGAGGGGCTCCGGGATAGAATCGCCCCCATGGCAGACGAGCTTACCATCCATACCGTCGAAAACGCGCGCTCCCCCTACGCCGAGGAGTTCATAACCCTTCCTCATCAGATATTTCGTACCAATCCCTACTGGGTTCCCTGGTTTCGTCAGGATATGCGCTCCATTCTCGAGCGGAATCACCCCTTTTTCGAGCACTCCGAGGGGGAGTTCTTTATTGCCCGCCGGGGCGGTCGGGTGGTTGCCCGGATCGCCGCACTGGAGAACAAGAACTTCAACGCCTACCAGGGCCGCAGGGACGCGCGGTTTTACTTTTTTGACACGAAAAACGACCCGGAGGCGGCGGGGGCGCTCTTTCAGCGGGTGGAGGAGTGGGCGCATCAACGGCGTCTGAGCCGGGTGATCGGTCCCCAGGGTTTCTCCGGCATGACCGGGGCGGGGATCCTTATCGACGGCTACCAGACCCGGGCCGCCATGACCATGATGAACTACCATCTGCCCTACTACCGGGATATGGTGGAGTCCTACGGCTTTGAGAAGTACAAGGATTTTGTATCCGCCTATCTCGACGCTGTCGCCTATGAGACCCCTGCCAAGATACGTCGGGTGGCGGAGATCTCCCTCAGGCGCGGGAGCTTCCGGATACCGGAGATGAAAACGAGGCGGGAACTGCGCGCCCTGGGCCGGGAGATAGGCCGGATCTACAATGAGAGCTGGGTGGACCACGAGGAGTACTGCCCGATGACCGAGGGGGAGCTCACGCAGCTGGTTGACTCCCTGGTGACCGTGAGCGATCCGAGGCTTATCAAGGTGATCCGGGCGGGGGATGAGATCGCGGGCTTCCTTCTCACCTTTCCCGACCTCTCCCCGGCGATACAGGCGAGTGGCGGCCGGGTCACTCCCCTCTCCCTTGCCCGGCTTCTCTACCAGAAGCGCAAGACACGGGAGTTTATTATCAACGGCGTCGGGGTGCTTCCAAAGTTTCAGAAGACCGGCGCCACAGCGCTCCTGTACTACGAGCTCGAGCGGACCCTGAAAGGGCGCGCCCTCCGGGCGGAGATGACCCAGATAGCCGAGACCACAGACCTCATGCTCAGTGACATGGAGACCCTCGGGGGAGAGGTGTACAAGCGTCATCGGGTCTATCAGCTCGAAGTGTGATGACCTGCTCGGCCGGGGGGTTTCCGGTGTGGGGATGTGTGTTAACTGTCCTCCACCCTGGGGATAAATCTCTCCTAATTCCTTACCTGGTAATAATGTACCGTGAAAAAAGTGGACATTTCCATGGTACCGCCACCGCAGCGGCTCTAACTGCTTTCGGTACCTGGAGGTAGTTTCCCCTCTATCCCCAGGGTGGAGGACACTAAACAGAGGTTCTGTAAAGAGTCCCCACATCTGTGGTAGCTTCCAATAGATGCGGATACTCCACACCGCCGACTGGCACCTCGGTCGGCTCTTCAACGGGTTTTCTCTCCTCGAGGATCAGGCGCAACTGCTCGAACAGATCGCGCTGATGGTGGAGGAGGAGGGGCCGGACCTGCTCATCATCGCCGGGGACGTCTTTGACCGCGGAAATCCGCGGCGGGAGGCGGTTGAGCTCTTCGACACCTTTCTCGAGCGGGTCTATCGAGATAGCGAGGCGGCGATTTGCGTCATCGCCGGTAACCACGACGCCCCGGAGCGGATCGGCTTTGGCGGAGCCCTCCACGACCGCCGACGGGTGCTCATCCGGGGCGGCCTCTCCCGGCCACCGCAGCCGCTTCTCCTCTCCGACGAGGAGGGGGGCGTGGCGGTCAGCGCGATCCCCTATGCCGGGATTTTCGCCGCCCGGGACCACTTCGATGATCCGGGGATAGCGACTCCCGAGGATGTGGTTGTCGCCCAGATGAGAGAGGCGAACGCCCTCCTCCCGGCGAAGGTTCGCCAGGTTGTCGTCTCCCACACCTTTGTGGCCGGGGGACGGGGGAGCGACTCAGAGCGATCTCTCGAGAGTGCCGGCGGGATCGAACAGGTGAGCCCTGAGTGCTACGGCGGGGCGGCCTACGTCGCCATGGGCCACCTCCACCGGCCCCAGGAGATTGCCCTCAGGGAGGGCACGCTTCGCTACGCCGGCTCGATCCTCCCCTTCGGCTTCGACGAGGCGGAGGAGGAAAAGTCCACCACCCTCCTCGAACTGCGCTGGTGGGGGGTGGAGAAGCTCACCGAGCTGCCCCTCGACCCGCCCCGCCGGTTGCGGGTGCTCACCGGCTCCTTCGACGAGCTGATGAGGGGGGAGCAGAGCGCCGCCGGATGCTTCGTAAAACTCGAGCTCACCGACTCCCTTCCGGTCCCGGACGCGATGAGCCGCCTCAGGGAGCGCTATCCCCTGGCGGTGATGCTCGACTGGGTCAACCGCCGGAGTCCCGGGGAGTCGGCGAGAGTCGGGGCGAGGCGGGAGAGCCTTCGCCGCCCCGGGGAGGTGATCGACTCCTTCTTCCGTGACCTCGGGGTGGAACAGCTCGAGCAGCGGCAGCGGGAGCTGGTGGACGAGAGCCTCGCCCGGGCGATAGCGACGCGGGAGCGGGGAGAGGAGGAGCGATGAGACCCCTGCGCCTTCGGATGGTCGGCTTTGGTCCCTTTGCGCAGGAGGCGATCGTCGATTTTCACGCCGCTACAGACCACCCCCTCTTTGGAATCTACGGTCCCACGGGAAGCGGAAAGACCTCCGTCCTCGACGCCATCGCCTTTGCCCTCTTCGGAGAGTCCTCCGGGGACGAGCGCAAGAGTGAAGACCTGCGCTCCCATTTTGTGGGACCTGAGGAGGAAACGGTGGTTGAGCTCCTCTTCGAGACCGGCGGAAAGCGTTACTTCCTGCGGCGCAGCCCAAAGCAGGAGCTGCGCAAGCGGCGGGGAGAGGGCGTAACCGAGAAGCCCGGGGAGGCGTACCTCTTTGATGCCACAGCTGTCGACCTCGGGGAGCTCTCCTATCCGGACCGGTGCGGCACGGTCCTCGCGGAGAAGAAGGTCGGGTCGGTCTCGCGGATGGTCGAGGAGATAGTCGGATTCCGGGCTGAGCAGTTCAGGCAGGTGGTGCTCCTGCCCCAGGGCAGGTTCCGGGAGCTGCTCACCGCAAACAGCGGCGAGCGCAGCGAGATCCTCCGACGCCTCTTTGACACAGCCGTCTACGAGCGCTTTACCGATATTCTCAAGGAGCGCAGCTCCACCCTCGGCGGTGAGATCGAGCGGCTGCGAACGACCCTCGAGGCGTTGCGCTCCGGCGCGGGGGTGGAGAGCCGCAGGGAGCTTGAGGCGCAGGTCGCCGCTCTCTCCCGGCAGCTCGCGGAGCTCGACGAAACCGTGGAGAAGCAGCGCGCCCTGGAAGAAGCGCGGCGCAAGCAGCTCGATGAGGCGCGCTCCGCCGATCGCGCCTTCCGGGAACGTGCCGAGGCCCGGGCCGCCCTGGCGTCGATCGAGGGCGAATCTATGGAGGCTCAGCAACGAGAGCTCGAGGGCGCCCTCGCCGCCCGGGCGATCGAGCCGCACTACCGGCAGCTACTCGCCGCCCGGGAGGAGATCGAAGCGCTCGAGGGTGAGAGGCTTGAGCGAAAGCGCAGCCTCGAGGGGGCGGAACAGGAACGGGAGGTCGCCGAGGCTGCGCTCCGAGAGGGACAGGAGTCGGAGGGGTTGCGGGAGCACCTGCGCCTCGAGCTCGGCCGCCTCGACAGCTTGGCTGAAAAGCAGCGGCTGGTCGACGACCAGACCCGCGGCCTCCCCGAGCGGGAGCGGCGGCTCTCGGAGCTCCGATCCCGGAGGGATCGCCTCACCGAGGAGCTCGAGAGGCTCGAGGTCCGCCTGGAGGAGATTACCCTTCGGATCGAGGAAGCCTCGAGGATGCGGGAGCGCCGGGGGGAGGTGGAGTCGGACCTCGAGGGCAAGCGGCGTCGGCTCACCCTCCTGAACCGATATCGGGACGCCCTCGCGAGAGCCCGCGGCGAGGAGGGGAATCTCGAAAAACTCGAGGAGAGGGTTGGTGCTCTCTCCGCAGAGCTTGCCTCATGCGAGGTGGCGATAACCGAGGCGATCCGTCGCACCCGGGAGGCCGAGGCCGCACGCCTTGCGCAAACCCTCTCGGAGGGGGAACCGTGCCCGGTCTGCGGCTCCCTCGATCACCCCGCTCCCGCTGTCGGGGAGGGCGCCTCGCAGGAGGAGGTCGAAGGGGCGAGGGAGCGGGAGGCGGAGGTACGCAACGAGCTCACCCGGGCGGAGCGGGAGCGGTCGGTAGCCGCCGAGCGACTGCGGCAGGCGCAGGAGCAGCGGGAGGAGCTTCTCGGTGAACTGGGCGAGGGCCCCGGGGATGGGGAGCAGGAGCGTCTCGCCGCCGTGGTCGCCGAGCTGGAGGGAGAACTCCGGGAGCTTCACCAGCGGCTTTCTGAGAGTGGGGAGCTTTCAGAATCCCGGGAGGAGGGGCGAGAGCGACGAGTCGGGTTGAAGGCGGAGCTCGAAGAGCTTGCCCCTCGCCTCGATGCCGAGGGGGAGGAGGTTGCGAGGATGCGGAGTCTCCGGGAGAGCTCGGGGGTACCTGAGGAACTCTCCCCTCCCGGGGCGCTCGAAAAGCTGCGTCGCGAGGTTGCACAGCGCCTGGAGTCCAACATAGCCGCGGCGCGCAAGGCTGAAACGGACGCCCGAAACGCTCGGGAGCTTGCGAGCAGAGAGCGGTTGCGGCTCGAGTCCCTCGAGGAGCGTCGCCTCCTCGTTCGGGAGCGGCTCGAGCTCCTCGAGGCTGAGTTTCGCCGTCGAATCGAGGAGTCCGGGTTTCTCGATGAGCGGGAGTACGCCTCCGCCGGCCGCGGGGATGAGCAGGTTTCGGCCCTGAAGGAGGCTCTCGATGCCCGCAGAGACCGGGAGTCGGCGGCACGGGAGCGAGTCCGCCGGGCTGAAGAGGTTGCGGCGGGGTTCGGGGAACCTGATCTTCCCGCCGCCGAAGCGGCGGTGGCGGCCTCACAGGAGCGCCTCACTGCCCTTCTCGAGGAGCGCTCGGCAAAACGGCATCGGGAAGGGGAACTGCTGCGCCTGCTCGAGGCGATAACCGCCGGGGAGCGGGAGCTCTCACAGATCGAGGAGGAGTACCGGGAAGTTACCCAGCTCAGTCGCCTCGCCGACGGATATAACGAGTCCCGGATCCGCCTGATGGACTACGTCCTCTCGGTCTATTTCGAGGAGGTCCTTGCTCAGGCAAACATCCGTCTTTTCAAGATGAGCAACCACCGCTATACCCTGCTGCGAAAGGAGGCTTCCGGTGGTCGCGGCCGTGCGGGCCTGGATATCGAGGTGTACGACGCCTACACCGACCGAAGCAGGGACGCAAAGACCCTCTCCGGGGGAGAGGGGTTTCTCGCCTCCCTCGCCCTCGCCCTCGGACTGTCGGACACCGTTCAGGCGGAGCTCGGCGGGCTCAATCTGGAGGTGATCTTTATCGATGAGGGTTTCGGGAGCCTCGACGAGGAGGCTCTGGAGGAGGCGTTGAACACCCTCGACGAGCTCACCGGCAGCGGCCGGTCGGTGGGGATCATCTCCCACGTGGAGGAGGTAAAGCGACGGGTTCCCGCGGGTTTCCAGGTGGAGTCGACGCTCCGGGGCAGCAGGATTGTCTCCCGCGGCGGTGGGGGCGGATGAGCCGGAGGGTGCAGCTCTTTCGGGGCGGTCTCGAGGCGCGGTTTGTGGCGCGCCCGAACCGTTTTGTCATCCTCTGCGAGCTGCCCTCGGGGCAGCGGCTGCGCGCCCACTGTCCCAACCCCGGGCGGATGCTCGAGCTTCTGCTGCCCGGTTGCGAGCTCATACTCGAGGAGAAGGAGGGCTCCGACCGGAAGACTCCCGCTACGGTGGTGGCGCTACGGCGCCCGTCGGACTCCCGGGTGGTGCCCCTGGTCTCGGTGGCTGCCAATCTCCTCGCCCGGGAGCTTGTTCTGCCGGAGTTCTTCGGTCCGAGGGCAACGGTTATCCCGGAGGTTGCCCGAGGGGCAAGCCGCTTCGACTTTCTGGTGGAGACGCCTCTCGGCCGCACCTGGGTGGAGGTCAAAAGCTGTACCCTCGAGGCTCACGGGGTTGCGATGTTTCCCGATGCAGCTACCCTCCGGGGACGGCGACATCTGGAGGAGCTCGCGGCGATCAAGGATGGAGGGCGAATGGTGCTGTTCGTAATCCAGGGACTCGAGGCGAAGCGTTTCGTGCCGGATATCCACGCTGACCCTGGGTTTGCCCTCGCCCTGAAAGCGGCCTCGGAGGCGGGGGTGGCGGTGCGGGCGGCGACGGTGGGGGTTTCGGAGACGGGGGAGGCGTGGCTCGACTCATCGGAGGTCCCGGTGGACCTCGCTCCGGTTGCCCTTGCCGAGGCGGACGCGGGAGTCTACATGGTAGTCCTCGAGCTCGACGCGGAGCGGAACATCTCCGTCGCCGGTCTCGGGATCCATTCCTTTTCTCCGGGCTACTACATCTACGTCGGCTCGGGGAAGAAGAACCTTTCCGCCCGGGTCGCACGCCATCTCGGCCGGCGCAAGCGGATGCACTGGCATTTCGACTACCTCCGGGCAGAGGGAGGCAAGGCGAGGGGGTATCCGATCTACACCGACTGCGACCTCGAGTGCGACCTCGCCTCGGATCTCGGCACCATCTACACCGCCCCGGTTGCCCGATTCGGCTCCTCCGACTGCAGCTGCCGGTCGCACCTGTTTTACACCGACGCAGACCCCCGGTCGGACCCGGCCTTTGTGGCGATCCTCCTACGCTACCGCCACCAGCGCTCCCTCTCCCGTTGTTGATCCGGCCCGGGGGTTACACTACTATTAGGAGGTATGCATATCGAGATTATTCCGAACCCCTCCAAAGATGACATCTGGTACATTCGCAAGAACCTGCAGGAGTACAACCTCAAGTTCCTCGAGGTGACCGAGGAGAAGCCCTTTGTATTTTTTGCCGTCGACGACGAGAGCGGCGAGCGGATCGGGGGGATCTCCTGCATGATCTTTGGACAGTGGCTCGACATCGAGCTGCTCTGGGTTCGGGAGGATCGAAGAGGGCAGGGGATCGGATCCCTCCTCCTCGACCGGTCGATCGAGCGGGGGCGCCAGTCCGGCTGTACCCACGCCTGGCTCAACACCTTCAGCTTCCAGTCTCCCGAGTTCTACCTCGCCCGGGGCTTTACCAAGGTTTTCGAGCAGACAAACTATCCCAAATCGAGCAGCCGGGCGTTTCTCGTACGAGAGCTCGGCGACGGCGGGGATACCGCACAGCCCGCAGCCGGGGAGTAGGCAGCTTACACTCCCGGGAAAAGGCGGGGCCGGACTACTCCGGGTAGACCCGGCGCCCCTCGCTCTCCACCGACGTTACGTGCACATCCTCCGCACGGTCGAGGTCGATGAGGTCGACGGGAAAGCTGCTTTTCTCTTCCGCCCACTCCTCGATCTCCTCGATCTCCTCGGGACTAAGTCCCCGGACGGCGATATCGATATCCGAGATCTCCGTAAACCTGGCGGAGTCGACCAGGGAGCCTGCCTGATAGATCTCCTTCGGCTCGTAATCGGTAAGTATGTGTTTGATTACCTGGTTCGCGATCCGCTGCGCCTTACTCACCAACCGCTTCTGGGCGGCGTCCTGCGCCTCCCGACGCCGCCTTTCGCGTTCCCGCTCGTGTACTCGATCAAAGCTCTCTGAGCCCATGATGTTCACCTCAGTAGTCTGGAATCTGTGCTGGTAGTATAACGAAAAAGAGGCTCCTTGCATCCCACCCTCGCAGTGATCTATACAGGCGATAGCCAGAGGAGGCGCCCGGTATGATTCTCGAGCTGTTGCCCTTTAAGCTGTCGATCTGCCGCCTCCCGGCCGGCTCGCCGCTGCCTGCCTGGGCCCGGGCGTCTCGACTGCTGCAGCAGTTTCAGGGTGAGGAGGAGACATCGGTACTATGCGAGAGCTCCTGCGTCCCCGAGGGGGTCACCGAGGAACCCGGCTGGTGTGCGCTGAAGGTCGCGGGGACCCAGGCGTTCACCCTTACCGGTGTTCTGAGCTCCATCCTTACCCCCTTAGCGGAGGCGGGGGTGAGCATCCTCGCGTTTTCCACCTATGACACCGACTACGTCATGGTAAAGCTCGACCGCCTCGAGGACGCCCTCGCTTCCCTGCTGCCAAGGATGGAGATCATCTACAAGGAAAGCCGCCTCCCGGTGACCCTGCCGATCGAGACCCCGGAAAAGCGGGAGCCGTAGCCGAACCAACAGGGACCACCTATTTGTCGATCGGAGAAGAGTCGCAACATACTCTACTCTGGAGGTGGCAGCTATCGTTACGGAAAAAGGGGGTCCCCGGGATAGCGGGACTCTTCGGCGACGGGGTCGAGGCTGATGGAGAGCCTCTTCTCGGTTTTACTCGCCTTTCTCGCCTATGCGATTTTAAACGTCTCCCAGGCAACCCAGAAGGAGGGGCTCGCCCGGATCCGCGGGGATGGAGCTCGGGGGTGGCAGATCTGGTGGATCGGCACGATCGGGACGGCGCTGCCCTTCTTTATGATCCTCGCCGCCCTCAACATGGGAAACGTATCGCTCGTCGGAGCGATGGCGGGGACGGGGCTTCCGATAATGACAATCTTTTCTCACTACGTCCTCGGGGAGGCTGTCGGCCGGCGCCAGGTTGTGGGGATCGTGCTCATTCTCCTCGGCGGCGGCCTCGTAGGTTTTCTCGCCCCCGAGGCGAGTGCCGGACAGGCGCACTTCAGGCGACTGGTCATCCTCTCCGTCGCCCTCCCGGTGGCGCTCACCGGTGCGTGGTACCTCAAATACCGCCTTCCGGGGCGGGACGGCTGGATCCTCGGAGCCCTCGCCGGGGCGTTCGCGGGCATTTCAGTCCTCTTTCAGGAGGCCGCGACTACCGACAGAGGTCGCGCCCTCGGGGTTGATCTCTCCGAGGCGCCACCGTTTCTCTCGGAGTACGCGCCGATACTCCTCAACCCGATCAGCGCGGTCTGGATTGCCGCCACCCTCCTCGCCTTTCTCACAAGCCAGTTTGCCTACGCCCGGGGAGACTCGGTCCGGGTCGTTCCCCCCTTTGTCGCCTCCCAGATCCTCGTTCCGATTCTCGGCGGCCTCATCGCCTTTTCCGAGAGCCTCCTTCCGTCCCAGTACCTCGCCGTGACCGCTATCCTCGCCGGTATTCCCCTCGTTGCAGGCCCCGAGTAGCTCCAGGAGCGTCACTAATCAGGTTTTTTGCATAGTAAACTCACAGCAGTTTTACGCAATTGGTAGTATACTGGTAATCTATTGCGCCTTAGCTGATCGTAACCGCCAGGAGGAGGGCAGCCTGTGGATCGAACAGAGCGGAAACCCGAGGCTCCGGCGTCAGAGGAGTTGCGCACACTTCAGGAGCTTTACACCGGCTCCTCCGGGCCGCTGCTTTTTCGTGCCGTCCTCGCACAGGACGGCACCCCGCAGCTTGATTACCTCTCTCGACTCCCTGGACATCGGGAGCCTGAGGGACTTCGCCCGGGCTCACCGCTGACAACCTGCTCCCGGTTCCTCTCGGTGGTTACTACCCTGCATCCCGGAGAGTCTGCGATCCTCAGCCATCCCGCCCGGTGCGGCGACGGAACAGACCGGCTTTTTATCTACCGCCTCCGGCTCATCCGGGAGGAGGGGGGCAGCCATATAGCAGGCGCTATCGAGCCTGCAGACCGTATCCCCGGCCTACCCGGCTCCGTTGAGGCTCCCGAGGGCTGCTGCGGCAACCCGGGGCCCAACGATCGTCGGGGGGCCGGGAGCCCCGGGCACGGGCGCCGAGGAGCCGCCCGGTCAGCCGACTCCGGCGAGCGACGGCAGTCGCAGCTTCCTGAGGAGCTTCCCACCGTGATGGGCGGGCTGAGCGACCGCCGGAAGCTCCACCGTCAGCTCCTCGGCGCCGTCATCCAGGCACCGATTTCCATCATGATAACCGACCCCGACGGCTCTATCATTTACGTCAATCCCTTTTTCGAGGCGACAACCGGATACACCGGGGCGGAAGTCCGTGGTAAGAACCCGCGCTTCCTTAAATCCGGGGCTAACGACCCGGCACTCTACCGGGAGCTCTGGGAGTGCGTCCTCGCAGGCGAGACCTGGCAGGGCGAGCTTGTCAACCGGAGAAAGGACGGCAGCGAGTATCGGGAGCGGGCGGTAATCACGCCGATCGTTGAGAGTGACGGGTCGGTGAGCGCTATTGTCGGTTTGAAGCAGAACGTCACCGCCGAGTACGAAGCAGCTGAGGGACTGCGAAACGAGGAGCGGCGGTTTCACTCGCTCTTCGCGAACGCCGGTGACGGCATCCTCATACACGGCTTTGACGGGATCATCCAGGACGCGAATCCCGCAGCCGGCCGGCAGACCGGCTACACCCGGGAGGAGCTCATCGGCCTGCCGGTGGGAGCCCTCGACGTCCACTTCACAACAGCACCGCCCGAGGCGATCAAATCCATTATGAGCGGCGACTGTGGAACTGGTGAGTCCGTCCGCCTTGCGACCACGGTGAGGCGAAAGGACGGGAGCGTCTTTCCCGCGGAGGTCACAGTCTACCTCATCTCCCGGGAAGGGGGCGGACGGTTAGGCGTATCGGTCCGGGACATAAGCGAGCGGGAGTCGGCGATCTCAGCTCTCGCCGAGAGCGAGTCCCGCTTCAGCGGTCTGATAAGGACCGCTCCGATCGGAATACTCTTTGCCGACGCCCGGGGAACGATTCTCGAGGCGAACAGCGCGCTCTCTGCCCTGCTTCGGCTCTCTAAGCACCGCCGGCTCACCGGTGCAAATCTGATGCACTCTCCTGTTCTGAGAAAGGAGGGGATTTCCGAGTTCTTCTCCCAATGTCTCGCATCGAATGAGCCTGGGGAGCTCGAGCACACCTACCGCAGCCCCTCGGGGCGGACTCTCTTGCTTCGGATAATCGCGAAGAGTGTTGTCAACAGGGCAGGGCAGACGGTCGGGCTCCTCGCGATCATCGAGGATATCACCCAACGTCGCAGGGACCAGGAGGCGCTTACCCGCTCCCTCCGGGAGAAGGAGCTCCTCATCCAGGAGCTGCACCACCGGGTAAAGAACAACCTCCAGTCGGTCTCCAGTCTTCTCAGACTCCAGATGAACTCGTTGGAAACAGAGAAGGACCGGGCGCTGTTCGAAAGCAACCTGAGTCGTATCGACTCCATGGCGATGGTGCATCAGATGCTCTACGGCTCCGATGATCTGGAGTCTATCGACTTTGTCGGCTACCTGCGGGAGCTCTCTCTCTACGCCCGCGCCGGGACCGGGGCGCACTGTCGCGTGGAGGTCCTCGGGAGCGCCTACTCGGTCAGCATCGCCCAGGCCGTGCCCCTCGGGCTCCTGGTAAACGAGCTGCTCGCCAACTCGATCAAGCACTCCGCCGGAGATGATCCCTGGGTCCAGATTACCACACGGAAGGAGGGATGCCGCGGCTACCTCTCTATCCAGGACTCAGGCCCGGCGGACGCGAGCAAGATCTATCCTGGTCACAGCGGCTTCGGCCTCGGTCTGGTTAGCCTTCTCGCAAGTCAGGTAGGAGCGCACGTGGTGCCGAAACCGGGGCCCGGCTTCCGGATGGAGCTGATGTTCGATCTCCCCGGTAGCGGCGCATCACCGAAATGATGTAGCCTCTGCCCTCCCATGGAACACCGATCGCACCCCGGATCTCCAAGCGCTCTGCGGCGCTTTCCTTTTGACCCTCGACGGTTACCCTTCTTCTACGGCTGGGGCGTCCTGCTCATGGGCACGCTCGGAATGATCATGAGCTCCCCGGGTCAGACCATCGGCGTATCGGTCTTGACAGACTTCCTCATCCAGGAGCTCTCCCTGAGCCGCACCGAGCTCAGTTTTGCCTATCTCATCGGCACGGTCGGCAGCGCCCTGCTCCTTGCACAGGCAGGGCGCCTCTACGACCATTTCGGGGGACGTCTCGTCGCCACAGCTGCATCGGCGCTCCTCGCCATCGTGCTGGTCGGACTCACCCTGGCCCCCGCCGTTGCCGCACGCCTTGGGGTTCCCCTTTTTACCTTTTTTCTCATCTCCGGGGGGTTTTTTCTGCTGCGCTTCTCCGGCCAGGGGATGCTCACCCTCGCCTCCCGAAACATGGTCATGGAGTGGTTTGTCGAGCGCAGGGGAGTGGCAAATGCGGTAATGGGGGTGTCCATCTCCTTAGGCTTCTCCTACGCTCCTCGACTCTTTGACGACCTGATCCGGAACTTCAGCTGGCAGGGCGCCTGGCGGGTTCTCGCGGCGGCGGTTGCCCTCTTCGGTCTGCTCGCCTTCCTGCTCTATCGGGATACCCCGGAGGCTCACGGTCTGTTGCCCGATGGACCCCTGCGGGGAAAGAGCAGAAAGACTCACCCCGAGGCGAGGGCGGGGCGAGCCTTTACCCTCAGGGAGGCGAGGAGGACCTACACCTTCTGGGTATTCGCCTTCACCCTCTTTCTCGGCGGTCTGGTGGTCACGGCCTACACCTTCCACATCGTCTCCATCTTTGACGCCGCCGGCATGGCGCGTAGCACGGCTGTTTCGGTCTTCTTTCCGGCGGCGGTGGTGGCGGTCATCTTTGAGTTTGCAGGAAGCTACCTCTCGGACTACATCAAACTAAAGTACTTTGCGATCCTCCAGCTCACGGGGGTGGTGATTCTCACCATCTCCGTAGCTGTTCTCGCACCCGGTCTGCCGGTGGCGGGGGTGATCGCCGGACAGGGAATCTCCCAGGGCATGTTCGGCATCGTCTCCAATGTCACCTGGCCCCGGTTTTTCGGGCGCCCCCACCTCGGCGCGATAAGTGGCTTCGCCTTCTCCCTAACCGTCGCGGGTACTGCCGTCGGGCCCTACATCTTCAGTGCAGGCCGGGACATCACCGGGGGCTACGCCGTGGTCGCCCTGAGTTGTTCTCTTCTCGCGCTGATCCTCATCCTTTCGGCCCTCGGGGCGAACCGTCCGGAGTGAGGGGGCCACGGGACGGGATCGGTCGCGCCCTCACCTCCCGGTAACAGAGCAGGTCGCCTGGATGCTCTTTCGTTCGCTTCGAACTTCACCCTGGTCTACCTCGCCGCGAAGGGTGCGGGGCAGCCGCTGATCAGCATCGTTCCTCCCCCGGGGTTCCGAGGTCCTCGCGGTGACAAGCATCCTGATCTCTCTCTCTCTCTTTGCTCTCCTGCGGCGTCGCGGCAGTAGCCCTTCCGGCGGCCCTACTCCCTCGGAGGCTGATTTGACTGCCCCGGGAGGAACCGATAGCTTTTGAAGATGGAGACAGATCATGCCCAAATCTATTGACGCCGAAACCGTAAAGGGGAAGCTCGACCGAGGAGAGCGGTTTCATCTCGTTGAGACCCTCATGCCGAAGGAATATGAGGAGTGGCACCTACCGGGGGCGATAAACATCCATTTTAACAAGATTGGCAGGGAGGCGAAGGAGCGGTTTGCTCCCGAGGAGGAGATCGTCGTCTACTGTCACGATGAGGCGTGTCGGGCGAGCGTTATAGCCGCAGAGAAACTCGAAAAGATGGGCTTTGCCAATGTCTATGACTTTGAGGGGGGGAAGGCCGCCTGGAAGGAGGCGGGCTACCCGGTCGAGGAGTAGTCCTACCCCTCGATCTCACCCTCCCAGCGGAGGATACCCCCAAAGTCTACGACCCGCTCGTATCCCTGGTTTTTGAGGGTGCGGAAGGCGACCCCCGAGCGGCGGCCGGTTCTGCAGTAGACGATAAGTATTGGATCACCCTCGGTCTCCGGGAGGGACTCGCCGATTGTCTGAAAGGGGACGTTAATCGCCGTGGGTATGTGGCCCCCGTTGTACTCGGCGGCGGTGCGAACGTCGACGAGCAGGTAAGGTTTATCCTCGCTCTCGATAAGCTCTTTGAGGCCATCGGGGGTTGCGTAGCGGTTGAGGGAGGGGTCGGTGGTCTGCTGTGCCGCGAGCCGGGCAGCGAGAAAGAGCACGACGGTCACGGCTAGAAGAATCGGTATCAATCTGCTCATCAAGCGCTCCTGACAGAAGAATCTATAATCCTGAATATAGCGGTTTTTCCTTCTCATTACTATACTATCCTCGCTCTACTGCGGTCCGCGGCGTAGCTACACGCGGTCGATCCCGGTTACACTGCCGACCATGCCGGAAACATCCAGTACGTCGAGCTGGCTCGAACGTCACATTACCCTCCACACCCACGACTCACCGAAGGAGGAGTGGGCCAACGCGGCGACCCACGGAGTCGCTGCGCTGCTCTCACCGGTCGCACTTATTCTGCTGCTGCGACGCTACGAACCGGACTGGCCACATCTGGTATTCGGCCTGTCGATGGTGCTTCTCTACACCGCCTCTACCCTCTACCACCTCTCATCCGGAGGAACCTGGAAACGGATCTTTCGGATCGGTGACCATATGTCGATCTATCTGCTGATCGCCGGGACCTACACGCCGATCATGGCGAGTATTGACGCTCCCTGGGCACGACGAACCCTCTACGCGGTCTGGGTCCTCGCCGTGGTCGGAATCGCCTTCAAGATCATCTTCTGGGGCCGTTTCAAGGTGCTTCAGGTCCTCTTCTATCTGGCGATGGGCTGGCTTGCGGCGATCCGCTTTCCTGAGATACTCGAGATTCTGCCTCCAGGGCTCTTTTACTCCATGCTCGCCGGGGGGCTGTTTTACACGCTCGGCACGGTTGTTTACGCCCTCAAGGGCGTGCCCTTCTATCACGCGATCTGGCACTGCTTCGTCCTCGCCGGAAGCGGCGCCTTCTTCCACGGAGTATACCGCTACCTCTGACGCCTGTTGCCCCGGCATACGCAGCTACATATAGTTGATAGTATGACAGCAGATCTGGACCTCGCCCTGGTCAGCGGCGGCAACCGGGGGATCGGCCGTGCTCTGGTCGAGGCTCTCGCCGCGAGGGGCTTCACCGTATATCTCGGAGCCCGGGATATGCGCATGGCCGAGACCGTCTCGGCTGCCCTCAGGGAGCGGGGAGTGGGGGAGGTGATACCGATTGCCCTGGATGTGAGAAGCGGCGAGTCGGTGGCCGCCGCGGCGGACCAGCTCGGCTCCCGGGGGGTGGATCTGCTGTTCAACAATGCGGGGATTCTTCTCGAAGATCCCCTCCTCCTACCTCCGGATGTGACCGCCGCGGCTGATGACCCGGTGGCAAGGAGCATCGAGACGAATCTCTACGGTCCCCTGCGTCTCGTTCGCGCCTTTGCCCCGGGGATGGTCGGTCGGGGCAGGGGGCGCATCATAAACGTAAGCAGCGGCTGGGCATCCTTTGGCGAGGGCCTCGGACCCGGGCCCTACGCCATAAGCAAAGTAGCCCTCAACGCGCTTACGCTCACCCTGGCCCGGGAGCTTCCTGCAGAAGTGACGGTCAACGCCGTGGACCCCGGATGGGTCGCAACGGATATGGGGGGAGCCTCCGCCACCAAGAGCCCGGAATCCGCCGCGGCGGATATCCTGGAGGTCGCCCTCGGTGAGTTGGGCCGGGGGACCGGGGGGTTCTTCTACGAGGGTAAGCCTCGGGCGTGGTAGAGGCGATATCCCCAGGGTGGAGGACAGTAACCTCGCTTTACACCCTCCCGGCCCCCGGATAGGCTACTACTCCTCATGTGGCAACGCCTGGCAATCGCGGGTCTGTCGACGTTCAAGTTCGGGGTTACGCTGCCCGTCGCCTTTGCGGCCCTCGATTTTTGGGAGGCTTACCTCTGGACCAATCTCGGCGGTGCCGTCGGGGTCCTCGCCACCGCGTATCTGGCGGACCTGGTTCTTCCGCTCTGGCGGCGCCACCTCGCCCCGCGGATCCGACGGGTGACCGGCGGGCCACGACGCCCCTCAAGAAAACGGATCAAACGCCTCGCGAGGATCAAGCGGCGCTACGGATTTCCGGGGGTCGTCATTCTAAACCCTGTTCTACTCTCGATCCCCGTCTCAACGGTCATCTCGATGCACCTGTTTCCAAACATTCGGCACAAGCCTCTCTATCTCATCCTCGGCATGCTCCTCTGGTCCTTGCTCCTCGGATGTATCTACGCCTACGCCTGGGATCAGGTGCAACGATTTCTTGCTGCCGGGACAATCCGTGTCACCCTCATGGCACTACACTCAGCCCCATGAGGGAGGATCTCCTATGGGTATGAACGTAGCAGTCGAACTGATCGACACCGGTGAGGCAGCGGGCGAGGCGAGGGTTATCCCCTTCGCCCTTGAGGGCAGCGGGCGCGGCGGACACAGCGGACACGTCGGACACAGCGGGCGCGGCGGCTATGAGGCCGGTCTCGCAAAGACCGTCTCTCTCCTCGAGCGGGCGGGAGAGGAGCTCCTGGAGGCCGCGGCCGAGCTTGCCGGAGGGCGGGACCTCGAGCCGGAGGCGCTTTTTGAGAGCGAGGATTTCACGGTCCGGCAGCTGATGAAGATCAGAGAGAAGATGATGATCTTTCTCTGGGACCAGGAGGTCGGGGCACACCCGAGGCGGGAGGCGGGGCTCACACCTCCTCGGACGCTCTGAGCTCTCCCAGGATTGACGCCTCGAGGGCCCCGATCCGGGGGGCGAGATTCAGGAGGGCCTGCCGCCCCTGCTCGTCGAGGGCATAGACTCCCCGGCGCAACCGGCGGAACCAGCCGTAGTGGTTGTCCCGGAGGATCGTCGCGGCCTTTTCGGCTCCACCGAGGCGCCTGAGCCGGCTGGGGGAGGCGCTGCCCTCCTCCCTGAGGAGGATTGCCAGGTGTATCGCCGCCTGCCGGTAGGCGGTGAGCTTGATCTCTCCGTCCCGGGTAGCGCTGCCGCCGACGCCCCCGGCCACCACCCGTCCGTCCACCTCTCGGATGACCGCGATACGCTCTTTCCGGCGACGTCTCGGCTCGTACGTATCGGGGTGAAAGATAAGCTCAACCCGCGCCGACCGGCTCAGGAACCGCACAAGCAGAGCGCCAAGCCCGAGGCGTCGCAGGATCTTTCGGGTCCGCCCGAAGTTGGGCGGATACGCGGTGGCCGAGTCGACCGGGACGGCGACATAGACCGAGTCGGCGTACTCCTGACGTTCCACCGCCTGGGCGATGAGAGCAAGGGAGAGACGCGCCTTGAGTTCGACGACCAGAAGCTCCTCGCCCCGGCGGGCGACCAGGTCGCACCCCCGGACCTCTCCCTCCACCTGGTAGCCTCGCTCGGCGAGGTACGCCCTCACCGGTTCGTAGATGTCCCGTTCCGAGCGCTTCATTGCCCCCATCCTAGGCTTCTCGCCCGGGCGATGCAACCTGCCTGGGGGATCAAAAGCAACTCACGGTTGACCCGAGGGACGACATTACGGACCTTCTACGGAGTCACAAAACAGTCAGGAGAACGAATGGAACAGGTACGAGGCATGCATCACGTGACGGCGATCTCAGGAGACCCTCAGGAGACCGTCGACTTCTACATTGGGGTTCTCGGACTCCGACTGGTCAAGCGGTCGGTGAACCAGGACGTTCCGGACACCTACCATCTCTTTTTCGCCGACGGCGAGGGTCATCCAGGTACCGATATTACCTTCTTTCCCTGGCCTTCGATGGGCCCGAAGCGGGATGGTGTGGCGCTCTGGCAGGAGATCTACCTCGCGATTCCCCAGGGTACCGTGGGCTGGTGGGAGAAGCGGCTTGCAGACTCCCCGGCTACCCCGGCTCCGGTAGAGGAGCGTTTCGGGGAAAAGGTGCTCCCCTTTACCGACCCCCACGGTATGCGTCTCGCCCTCGTGGAGGCAGAGCGTTACCCGGATTTGGAGTTTACCCCGTGGTCGGCGAGTCCGGTGGGGGAGGAGTACCAGATCAGATGCCTCGCCGGGGCGCGACTGCTCGAGCGCAACGCGGCTGCCACCGAGCGGTTTCTCTCCGAGGCCTTCGGCTTTCAGCGGGGGGAGTCCGAGGAGGGATGGACCCGCTACACCGTTGGCGAGGGCCTTGCGGGGCAGCGGATCGATCTACGGGAGGTTCCCGACGGTCGTCGCGGGCAGTGGGGGGTCGGGGCGGTCCACCACGTGGCGTGGCGTGTTCCCGGGGATAGAGAGCAGGGAGAGGTTCAGCGGCAGGTAATGGCCGCGGGAAGGCCGCCGACGGAGGTGATCGACCGGTTCTGGTTCCGGTCGGTCTACGTCATGGAGCCGGGTGGCGCCCTCTGCGAGATCGCTACCGACGGTCCCGGCTTTTCCGTGGACGAGGATTCCGAAAGCCTCGGGGAGAGTCTCGTCCTTCCTCCCTTCCTCGAAGAGCAGCGCCGAGCGATCGAGTCGGCCCTTGTGGAGATCACAGTTCCCGCAGGAGCAGGAAAGTGACCCGGGGCGACTCTTTCGGCTTTACCCACATCGTGGTCGAGAACGATGGCCCGAGGACTCTGCTCCTTCTCCACGGAACCGGCGGAGACGAGAGGGACCTGGTCGACCTTGGATCGTTTATCGACCCGAAGGCTCAGATCCTCAGCCCCCGGGGAAACGTCCGGGAGGGGGATATGGCGCGGTTTTTTCGTCGCCTCGGACCGGGAGTTTTCGATGAACAGGACATCAAGGCTCGCTCCGCCGAGCTCGCTCGCTTTGTCGGCGAGGCGACGGAGGCGTACGGGTTCAACGGCTCGGAGGTCTGGGCCGTCGGCTTTTCCAACGGCGCCAATATAGCCGCCTCCCTCCTCCTTCTCGAGCCCGAGACCCTCGCCGGGGCGATTCTCCTGCGGCCGATGCTGCCGATCGAGCCTGAGTCGATGCCGGATCTTTCGGGTCGACGGATCTACATCGCCGCCGGAACCCTCGATGAGATGATCCCTCAGGAGTCGACCAAAGCTCTCGTCAGCCGACTCGAGGACGCCGGCGCCCAGGTGACGATCCGGTGGGCCGAGGCGGGACACCGATTCGGCCGGGAGGAGCTCGAAGCTGCCCGAGAGTGGTACCTTTCGAATGCATAGATAACCGCCCGGGGTGTAAATGTATTATCTTAGGTTTCAGGATGAGTAGAGCAACAATCTACAGCAGCGATCGCGAGCTTCCCCGACGGGGCGTCATTCCGGGATCTCCTGAGACCCCGCCCCCGCGCTCCACCAGGGCGGGGAAAGGGAACGTAGGCAGTCAGGAGCCCCCGCCGTCCAAAAACGGTGGAACGCGCTCCCCCGGTCGTCCGGGACCGCTTCGTCCGAGGAACCTCCTCCTCTCGCTCCCTGTGGCGGCACTTCTCCTCCTCCTTGCGGTATTGCTCTTCGGGAGCGGGGAGTCACCGATGAGTCAGGAGGAGCTTACCGAAACGATCCGGGAGACTGTCGAGCAGATGCCCCCGGAGCGATCAAGCGCCGCCCTCGCCCACGAGATAATTGGACCGTCGGTGGTGCGGGTCAGTCGTCTCGGGGAGAGTGATGAGAGTGACGTTCTCGGCGTCGGGACGGGCGTGGTGATAGACCAGCGGGGAGGGATCATCCTGACCAGTCTCCATGTGGTCGCCGGATCCCCCCGGATCGGCATCAATTTCGCAGACGGGTTCGAAACCGAGGGGCGGATCATCTCTCAGGACCCCTCCAACGATCTGGCGGTGGTCGAGGCGGATGTGGTTCCCGAGGGTGTTCCCGCGGCGGCTGTAGTGAGCACCGATGACGTCGCCCTCGGGGATGAGGTGGTCGTCGTCGGGCACCCCTTCGGTATCGGGCCTTCGGTCTCCTCCGGGGTCGTCTCGGGGCTCGGCCGCCGCTACAGCTCCCAGGACGGCTCGATGGTTTTCGATAATCTCATCCAGTTCGACGCCGCAGCCAACCCAGGTAACTCCGGCGGGCCTCTTGTAAACCGTAACGGCGAGGTCCTCGGTATCGTGAGCGCGATCTACAACCCCACGGAGCAGCGGGTTTTTATCGGGATAGGCTTTGCCGTTCCGATCGAGACCGCCGCCGCCGCCGCGGGAGAGTCTCCCTTTTAGGAGGTACAACAGGTGCTGGAAAGCCCGGAGCCGAAAGGCGTGATGGAAAAGATTCTCTACGAAGTGAAGAAGTCCGTCGTTGGACAGGACCACTTTCTCGAACGGGTGATGGTCGCCCTTCTTGCCCAGGGGCACCTCCTGGTAGAGGGTGTCCCGGGTCTTGCCAAGACCAAAACGGTAAAGACGCTTTCGAGGGTTGTCCGGGGCAGCTACCGACGCATCCAGTTTACTCCGGACCTCGTGCCGGCGGATCTGGTGGGTACCCGCATCTACAATCAGAAAAGCGGCGAGTTTGCCGTCTCTCTCGGACCGGTTTTCGCCAATCTCCTCCTCGCCGATGAGATCAACCGTGCCCCCGCCAAAGTGCAGAGCGCGCTTCTCGAGGTGATGCAGGAGCATCAGGTAACCATCGCCGGTACCACCTACGATGTGCCCCAACCCTTTATCGTCATGGCGACCCAGAACCCGATCGAAACCGAGGGGACCTATCCGCTTCCGGAGGCGCAGGTCGACCGGTTCATGATGAAGGTTCTGGTAACCTACCCTTCCGAGGAGGAGGAGTTCGTCATCGTCGATCGCATGACCGGTCCTCCCCGGGAGGTTAACGGCGTCGCCGACGTCGAGCAGCTCAGGGAGCTGCAGCGCCGGTGCCGGGAGGTATACGTCGATCCCTCTCTCATCCAGTTTGCCGTCCGGCTCGTCGCAGCGACCCGTAATCCCCAGGAGTCCGGCGCCGCGGACCTCGCCTCCTATGTGGTCTACGGGGCGAGTCCCCGGGCGTCAATCCACCTTATCGAGGTGGGCAGGGCGATGGCGTTTCTCCGGGGCCGGGACTATGTCCTGCCGGAGGATCTGCTCGACAGCGCGGCGGATGTTCTGCGCCACAGGCTGGTTCTCTCCTATCGCGCCATGACCGATCAGATCACACCGGACGCCGTGATCCGTCGCCTCCTCGAGGTCGTACCGATTCCCGATAAGCCGATGGAGCGTCATGTCGAAGTCACGACGTGATCCGCAAAAGCTTCTCGAGCGGATCGAGTGGACCGTAATACGACGTCTCGACGGTCTGCTTCAGGGAGATTACCGCACCCTCTTTCGCGGCTTCGGGGTAGACCTGGCGGACCTGCGGGAGTACCAGTACGGTGACGACGTGCGACACATCGACTGGAACATCACCGCGCGACTCCAGACTCCCTACGTCAGACAGTTCAACGAGGATCGGGAGGTAACCGCCTGGTTTCTCCTCGATATGAGCCCTTCGGTGGATTTTGGTTCCTCCGGGGTGAGCAAACGGACCCTCCTCGAGGAGTTTGTCTCGGTTCTCTCCGGGCTGCTGACCCGTCACGGTAACCGTGTCGGGGCGATCATCTTTGACGGGGAGTCCCGTGAGGTGGTACCCGCCCGCTCCGGCAGACGCCACACGCTCCACCTCCTCGACCGGGTGCTCTCCACGCCCTCGCCGGATCACGCCCCGGAGACCGATCTGACGGCGCTTCTCGAGGCAGGGGAGTCGGTGATCCGGAGGCGCTCGCTGCTCTTTCTGATCTCCGACTTTATCTCCCGACCAGGCTGGTCGGAGGCTCTCGGACGGCTCTCCCGGAGACACGAGCTGCTCGGCGTGAGACTCTACGACCCGATGGAGCTCGAATTACCGGATCTCGGGATGGTCTACGTCCAGGACGCCGAGACGGGAGAGCAGCTTCTTCTCGACACCTCGGACAGCCGGTTTCGGCGCCGCTTTGAGGAGGAGGCTGCCCGCCGGGAGGCGGAGGTGAGGGGAAACCTCTCGGAGGCCGGGGTGGATACCCTCGAGCTGTCGACCGAGGCGGATCTGGTCGCCGCTGTCGCGCGGTTTGCAGAACTGAGAAAGGCGCGGGGCGTGGCCGGCGCGCCTGAGGGAGGAAAGAGTCGTGTCGTTCCTATGGCCTAACATGCTCTGGCTGCTTCTGGTGCTTCCGGCACTGGTGGCGCTCTACATAGTTGTTCTGAGGCGCAAAAAGAGTCGAGCTCTCCGCTACGCGAGCCTCACGACCATAAAGGCGGCCTCCGGCAAGGTCTCCGCCCTCAAGCGTCACCTCCCCGCGGCGCTTCTCCTTCTCGCCCTCGCCTCCCTGCTGCTCTCCCTCGGGCGTCCCCAGACCTATCTCACCCTCCCGATCCAGAGGGGAACGGTGATCCTGGCGATGGATATTTCCGGAAGCATGCGGGCCACGGATGTGGAACCTAATCGGCTCATTGCCTCCCAGACCGCCGCACGCGCCTTTGTGGAGGCCCAACCGAGGGATATCCGGATAGGAGTGGTCGCCTTTGCCGGCACCTCCTCGGTGGTACAGGCTCCCACCTTTGACCGTCAGGAGATTTTCGAGGCGATCGAGCGGTTCCAGTACCAGCAAGGTACCGCCGTGGGCAGCGGGCTCATAACCTCTCTGATGACCGTCTACGAGGACTCGGATTTCCAGGTAGAGATCCTCCCACCGAACCCTCGGGCGGATCAGGGTAACCCCTTCGGGATGATCCGGGATATCGAGACCAGCGGCATCGTGCCGGTGGACCCCGGGAGCTACCAGTCGGCGGTGATTATTATCCTCACCGACGGGGAGACGACAACCGGTCCCGACCCGCTGCAGGCGGCGGACCTCGCGGCAAATCTCGGCGTTCGGGTCTACACCGTCGGCCTCGGTACCGAGGAGGGCTCGGTTATCAGCTTCTTCGGTCGTCGCATGCGGGTGCAACTCGACGAGGCCACCCTCGAGGAGATCGCCGAGCGGACCCGGGGATCCTACTATCGGGCGGACTCGGAACAGGGCCTCACCGAGATATACGAGTCCATAGGCACCCAGCTCATCGAGGAGCGGGAGGAGACGGAGATCACCTTTGCCTTCGCCGCGGTTGGCGCGGTCCTCGCCATCGCAGCTGCGGTGCTCTCCCTTCTCTGGTTCGGAAAACTCGTCTGACCCGGTGACGCCGGTATCGCCCCGGGGAGGCTCAGTCACCAGGACACCCGGACCCCGGGGGGTGTGACCTCGGGCTGCCTTCTCGCTACACTGTAACCACTACACAATGAACAAACGTAAACCAAGCCGGGTTACCGGTATGCTGACCATGTCGGCCAAAGGGTTCGGCTTCGTCCGAAACAACGACGGCCCGGACATTTTCGTGGACTACGAAAACCGGGGGACCGCGATGGACGGTGACACCGTCACCGTCGAGGTATTTTCAAGAAGCTCGAGCGCCAAACCGGCGGGCCGGATCATCGCCATTGTCGAGCGCTCCGGGCGAAACATTGTCGGTCTGTTTCACACCGACGGGGAGGGCGGCAAGGTCTACCCTGAAGACCAGAAGCTCCCCGCATCGTTGCGGATACCGAAGGGAGAGGTCGGAAAGGTCAGAGGGCTTGCGGACGGATTGGTCGTCGTGGCCCAGCTCAAGGAGTGGCGCAACCCGAAGGAGAAGCCCCTCGGCAAGGTGGTCGAGGTCCTCGGTCGGCCCGACGAGCCCGGGATGGACCTGAAGCTCGTGGCCAGGTCAAAGGGACTCCCGTTGAGCTTTCCGACGGAGGTTGAGAAGAGTGCGGAGAAACTCTCCTTTCCACGGCTTTCGAGGGAGCTCAATCGGCGGCGGGACCTGCGGGAGTGGCCGTGCTTTACCATCGACCCGAAGGATGCGAAGGACTTTGACGACGCGGTCGCGATACGGCAGCTCGAAAGCGGTCTTTTCGAGGTCGCGGTCCACATCGCCGACGTAGGCGCCTTTGTCGGGGAGGGCGACACAATCGACCGGGAGGCGTTTAATCGGGGGACCTCGGTCTACTTTGTACAGAGCGTGATCCCGATGCTCCCGGAGCGGCTCTCCAATGACCTGTGCAGCCTCAGACCGAAGGAAGACCGCCTCGCCTACTCGGTAATCATGCAGTTGGACTCCCGGGGGGAGGTCCACAACTCCGAGATCGTCGAGACGGTCATCCGCTCTCACCAACGCTTTTCCTACGAGGAGGCCGAGGGCATCCTTAAAGGCTCGTCCCACAAGTACGCCTCCCAGATTCATCTGCTTCAACTGGTCGCTTCAACGCTGCGGCAGCGCCGTTCCGAGGCGGGGAGTATCGACTTCGACATGACCGAGCAGCACATCACCCTCGACCGGGAGGGGATCCCGCGACAGATCAAGCCGAAAGAGAGGCTCAACGCTCACAGACTTATCGAGGAGTTCATGCTTCTGGCCAACCGGATTGTTGCGGAGACGGTTATTGGACTGGAGATAAAGTGGAAAAAGGAGCTGCCCTTCGTCTACCGGATCCACCAGCGGCCGGAACGGGAGGAGATAGACTCATTTCTCCAGGCGGTCTCGAACCTCGGTATCAAGTACAAGGTAGGTGAACGGGTCGGCCCCGAGGATTACCGCAACATTCTCAAAACCTTTGAAAACCTCGAGCAGCGGGAGTTCGTAGAGCAGATCGCCCTCTCATCGATGACCAAGGCTGTCTACTCAACGGTCAACAAAGGCCACTTCGGTCTCGCCTTTGAAGCTTACACCCACTTCACCTCGCCGATCCGCCGCTACCCGGATCTTCTCGTCCACCGCCTTCTCAAACGCTACCTCCCCCAGGACAGCGGGCGCGGCGGGCCGAAGCCGGCGAGGGGGCTTCAGAAGTTCCTCGATACAGCGTGCGCCCAGAGCTCGGAGCGGGAGAAACTCGCCGTCGCCGCGGAGCGGGAGTACACCAAGATCAAGTCTCTTGAGTTTCTCTCCCGGCGGATCGGCAACAGCTACGAAGGGGTGATCTCAGGGGTAACCTCCTTCGGGATTTTTGTGGAGCTCAGCCGCTACCTCATCGAGGGTCTCGTCCCCCTCAAGGGGCTGAAGGACGACTTTTACAAGTATGACCAGGAGAACTTTCGGTGCGTCGGGGAGAAAAGCGGCAAGGTCTACCAGCTCGGCGGCCGGGTGACCGCACGGATCAAGTCGGTCTCCGTGGAGGAGCGCAGGGCGGAGTTCGAGATCCTCTGAGACTCAGATAATCCGGATGTGGAGTTTCAGCTCCCGGGGCCCCTCACGGTCGACGAACTCCGAACGGACCACCTGCCCGTCCCGGACACCCGGTGGTATCGACGCGAGGATCGACCGTCCCGCGCCGAGGTCGACGGATACGGTGCCGCCGGTGTAGGACTCGTCGGGAGAGAGGTGAACCACCACACTCATAGGCTCCATATCCCGCAGGTGTCTGTGGCCGCCCCGGGGCGGGCCGAACGGTCGCTGCCCCTCAGGGTCGCTGAACATGTCGCCGAAGCCGCCGAAACCGCTGGTGCCACCCCCGGGACGAGCTTCCGCGCCCTCGCCGAACAGCTCCCGGAGGATGCTTCCAAAAAGCTTGTCCTCCTGGTTGAACAGCTCCTCCATCCCCCGACCGCCTGATCCCCCGCCTGCGAAAGAGCCGGGTCCGCCGCGCCCGCCGCGCCCTGCGGGCCCTCCCTTGGACCCTCCGGGCCGGCCCGGGCGGGCAGACTCTCTGCGACCGGTGTCGGTGCCGAAGGGAGAGGTGAAGGGGTTCTGCCCGGCGTGGGGCGAGTCAAACCCCGTGCCGCCCCTTGCCGCATCCGGGCGCGCCTCCCGGCGGCGCAGTTCCAGGTCGTAGGCGCGCCTTCGATCCGGGTCCTTCAGCTCCTCGTAGGCGGCCTGGGCTGCCTGAAACGCCGCCGGGTCCGCCCCGGTGCCGGCGTCGGGATGGTGCTGCTTCGCTTTCTTGCGGTACGCCTTTCTTATTGTCTCGCCGTCTGCGTTGCGGGGAACGCCGAGGGTGTCGTAGTGGTCTTTCGCTCGCCGGGCCATGGTCGAGTGAAAGTGTATCGAAGGCGCCGCGAGGGTATCAACCGGGTAGGGTCAGGGGGCGAAAGATTGGCAGTGACAGCGCAGCAACTTAGTAGTACCCTTTCTGTGTGGCAGACGCAAACCGAACCGCGGTTCTCTTCTACAGCGCCTACGGCAACACCCGCTACATAGCCAATGGTCTCGCCCGCCGACTCCACGCGGCGGTAATCGAGATCGAGGAGGAGAAGCCGATGAAGGGACTCCTCGGCTTTATCCGCGGGGGATTCCGGGCGGCTACAACCCGACCCTCTCCGGTGGTTGGTAAGCCCTGGGTAGAGGCGAAACCGTACGCCACGCTCTACCTCCTCACGCCGATCTGGGCGGGGCAGATCGCTCCGGCGATGCACGCGGTTATGCAGAAGCTCGACTTTGCCCGTAAGCAGGTCTACGTAGTCACCCTGCAGGCGGACCCGAGCGGACAGGGGAGCCGGAAGGTTCAGGATCGGATGTCCCGGATAATCGAGAAGAACGGGGGCAGCGTCGAAATGGCCTACACCCTCCACACCGCTCCCCCCGGCAGCTTCGCCGGTGCCGAGCAGCTCGACGAGGAGCTCGGAAAGCTCCTGTAACCGTGTTCAGGAGAGCTCTCCTTCGAGAGCTTCCTCATGGACCCGCAGATCCTCATCAGAAAAAAGCACGAAGCGGATAAGCGTAATGGTTTGTAATCCCTCGGCCTCGGCGAGGAGCGTCGCGATCGCCTCCCGGGCGGCCTTCTCGGCGGGGTAGCCGAAGACCCCGGTGGAGATCGCCGGAAACCCGAGGGACGTTATGTTTTTCTCCTCACCCCGTCTCAGGCAGTTACGGTAGCACCTTGAGAGGATCTCCGCTTCGGGTTTGTCCTTTCCGTAGACCGGGCCGAGGGTATGTATGACGTAGGGATTTGCCAGATTGTGGCCGGAGGTGATAACCGCCTCCCCCGGGGAGATTGGCGCGAGGGGCGCGCACTCCTCGGCGAGGCCGGGACCCGCGGCGCGATGGATGGCGCCTGCGACCCCACCGCCGCTGGTCAACCAGCCGTTGGCCGCGTTTACCACGGCATCGAGGTCCGGTTGCTTTGTTATGTCCCCTTGTACCAGTTCGATTGTAACCCCATGGATTGTCTGTTTCATGCTCTTCCCCCTTCCTTCTACCTATCCCCATCCACAGGGAGCTGTCAAACCCCCTTGCCTGGGCACGCCGAATTGGGTAGCCTCTGGTCAATGACGGAACTCTGCCTCATCCGACACGGCGAAACGGACTGGAACTTGAAAGGCCTCACCCAGGGCGCCACGGACATACCCCTCAACGCCCTCGGCCGGGAACAGGCGAGGATTACCGGCAGCTATATCCGCCAAGAGCGGTGGGACGCGGTCTACTCGAGCGACCTCTCCCGGGCGAGGGAGACGGCGACCATCATAGCCGCCGCCCTGAGGGAACACCCCGGAGCTGCCGCTTCCCTGGAGGTAGCTCTCGAGCCCCGGCTCCGGGAGCGCGGGTTCGGTGAGGCCGAAGGGCTCGACGTGGTGGAGCGCAAGAGCCGTTACCGGGACAGCGAGTCCATACCCGGCTCCGAGAGCTGGGAGAACGTCCGGCTCCGGGGTCTGGCGGTCCTCGAGGAACTCGCCGAGCGCCACCGGAACGAGCGGGTCCTGGTGGTAAGTCACGGCGGGCTTATCATATCGGTCCTCTCGGAGCTTAGTTCAGGCAAGCTGCGGCCGGGGAAGCCGGCGCTGAGAAACCTCTCGATGAGTCTCGTCGGTCGGGATGAGGGGTGGCAGGTGCTCTGGTACAACCGCCTCGCCCCGGATCTCGAGAATGAGGCGGTCTCCGCCTGAGCTCACGCCTCCGCTACCGCCCGGGCGCACCCCGGGGAGTTGGAATTTGCTCCTCGGAGCCATAGATTTGAAGGTAGCACGCCGGAAAAAGGAGCGTCACCATGGCAGAATTGCCGGAGAGAGTGTCCAGGGGTCGGCGGGATCATCTGCCCGGGAGTTCCGCGACGGTAACCGGAGGGTAATGAGCGTCTGATGTCCACCCTGGGGGATCTCGAACAGCGACTCCACCGTCTCGCCTCGATGAGCTCTCCTCCCGACGCCGCTACGCTCTGCGAGACAATGGAGGCGGCGACTGCGGCTATGGCGGAGCAGGGGCAGAGCGTGCGTCCTCCCGACGAGGCGGGGCATCCCGGAGGGCTCGTGTACCTTGTCCGGGACATCCCGACGGTAGTGGTCCCGGACCTGCACGGCCGTCGAGGGTTCATCATCTCCCTGATGGAGTTCTCTCTCAAACCCTGGGGTGTTGATATGCGACTCATCGACGCCCTCGCGGCGGCGGAGGCGCAGCTTGTCTTTGTAGGCGACTACGTCCACGGTGAGGCGAGGGCGATGGATCGCTGGTTTGAGGCGTACGAGGAGTACAAGGGTGGTTACAGGCGGAGGGCCGCCGGCGACGGGGAGATGACCGAAAGTCTCGGGGTACTCATGATGGTGGCGAGCCTCAAGGACTCCTTTCCCGGGATGGTCCACGGATTAAAGGGAAATCATGAGAACATCGCCAATGAGTACAGGGAAGGAAACTACCCGTTTAGAAAGTTCGTAGAGGAAGGAGCGATGGTGGCGGACTATATGGACCGCTTCTACCCGGGCGCACCGGTCTCTTCGATCTACCGATTTGAAAAGAGCCTCCCCTTGATGGCGGTGGGTAACAGGTTTCTCGTGAGTCACGCCGAGCCGGTCCGCCCCTTTGAGCCGGGAGAGATTGTCAACGGTGCGACCTCCGAGGAGGTCGTCGCCGGTCTCACCTGGACGGCAAACGGCCAGGCGGAACCAGACAGTGTGGCCCAGACCCTGCGCTTCTTTTTTGGTCCCGACCGTGGAGATACCTACCTGTTCGGAGGCCACCGGCCGATAGAGAGTCGCTACGCCCTGCGCGCCCAGGGACGCTACGTCCAGCTCCACAACCCGGAGCGCTACATTGTGGCGGTCCTGCCCGGGGAGGGTGAGATAGATTTTGAGCGGGACATCGAAGAGCTGCCCCGGCACAGCGAGGCGGAGTAGCTTGAACGGTGCTCCTGATCCGATTCCCACATACGAGGTGCTCGGCCAACGCCCGGGGCTCATCGAGCTCAACCGGGATCGCTTCCCGAAGGAGCGTCCGAGGTGGTGATGGTTTTACTGCAGGCCGCGGATATCGCCCTGCTCCTCTTTCACGGCGGGCTCACCCTCTTCAACCTGATCGGCTGGATCTGGGGGGCGACCCGCCGGGCGAACCTGGTCACCCTTCTTCTCACCGGGGCATCCTGGTTTATCCTGGGTCTCTTTTACGGAATCGGCTACTGCCCTCTCACTGACTGGCACTGGCAGGTGCTCCACCTCCTCGGGGAACAGGGGCTTCCCCGCAGCTACATTACCTACGTGCTTCAGAGGCTTTTCGGGTTGCGGGTCCCGGGGCCGCAGGTGGAGCTGTGGACGGGGATCCTCTTCTTTCTTGCCCTCGGGGTCTCACTCGCTCTCAACCTGCGCGATCGGATGCGCAGAAGGGCGGCCCACGCCTCCTGAAACAGATGCAATCCCGGGGCGGGCGCAGGATCAGCCTATCCCGGCAACTGACCCATCAGGTCGACCATCTCGAGAGCGCTCTGCGCCGCCTCCCACCCTTTGTTTCCCGCCTTGGTTCCTGCCCGCTCAACAGCCTGCTCGATCGTATCGGTGGTCAGGACACCGAAGGTAACAGGCACGCCGCTTTCGAGACCGACTGCGGCGACACCCTTGCTTACCTCCGCGGCGACGTAGTCAAAGTGGGGGGTTCCTCCACGGATCACCGCGCCGAGACAGATCACCCCGTCAAAAGAGCGTGAAGTTGCCACGCGCCTGGCAGCGAGGGGGATCTCCCAGGACCCGGGCACCCGGATAACCGTGACCGACTCCTGCGAAACGCCGTGTCGTACAAGACAGTCCATCGCGCCCTCGAGCAGGCGCTCGGTGATAAAGGAGTTGAAGCGACCGACGACCACCGCGAAACTGCGACCATCGCCCCTCAGCACCCCTTCGATACTCTTGTAGTTACTCATCTGAACTGCTCCTTTCCGGGGCGATGTGCCCCATTCGCTTATATTTGGTCTCCATGTAGAAGGCGTTCTCATCCCCGTGGCCGGCGTAAATCGGAATACGCTCGATCACCTCGATCCCCGCCCGCCGGAGGGCTGCAACTTTCTCGGGATTGTTGGTCATAATCCGCACCCGATCGTAGCCCCGCTCTCTGAGAACCCTTGCCGCCGCGCCGTAGCGCCGTTGGTCGCCCTGGTGGCCGAGGGCGAGGTTCGCCTCAAGGGTGTCCATACCGCCGTCCTGAAGCGCGTAGGCGCGGATCTTCTCGAAAAGCCCGATCCCACGGCCCTCCTGGCGAAGATAGACGATCGCTCCTCCCTCCCTGGCGATCTCCCTCATTGCAATCTCGAGCTGAGGCCCACAGTCGCACCGCTCGCTGCCGAGGGACTCTCCGGTAAAGCACTCCGAGTGGAGCCGGACCAGAGGCGCCTGACCCTCTGCGTCGTGCCTGCCTCGATGCTCGAGGACCGCAAGCTCCTCCGCCGCGGGATCGCCGCTTTTGAAAACCCGCATCTCGAAGGTGCCCTCGGCTGTGGGCAACCGGGTCGGGGCTGTCGCCTCGAGGGGGATATCGCCGACGGCGTCACGGTAGGCGAGGATCTCCTCGACGGTTACAAGGGGCATATCCCAGCCCAGGGCGAGTTCCTCGAGCTCCTCACCCCGGGCCATCGTGCCGTCGTCGTTTAGAATCTCGCAGATGATTCCGGAGGGTGCGAGGCCGGCGAGGCGAGCGAGGTCGACGGAGGCTTCGGTGTGGCCCTGCCGCTCGAAAACACCCCGGGGCTTTGCCACGATAGGAAAGAGGTGGCCCGGCCGGACGAGCTCTCCCGGCTCGGCGTCGGGGTTTGCGAGGATCGAGGCGGTCCGGGCGCGGTCGGCGGCGGATATACCGGTGGTAATACCGTCTGCCGCGTCGACGCTCACGGTAAAGGCGGTGCTGTTGCTCTCACGATTGATCGGCGCCTGGGGAGGGAGCTGGAGACGCCGCGCTGTCTCCTCGGTTATGCTCTGGCAGATGAGGCCGCGACCGCGGACGGCCATAAAGGCGATGGTCTCCGGGGTGACCAGCTCGGCGGCGCATACCAGGTCCCCCTCGTTCTCACGCCCCTCGTTGTCCCGGACGAGGACCATGCCCCCTTTGCGAACGTGCTCGATCGCCTGTTCCATCCTGTCCATCCACCCTTCGGCTGCCCGGTTCTTTTTTTCAGCTACATCTGTTCGCATCTGCTTCCTCCTAGAATCCATACGCTTTCAGCTTCTCGAGTGTGACGCCCTGGGTCGAAGGCCCACCATTTTTATCTGGGTTCCCCTCGAGGCCGAGCATTCGGGCGACGTAGCGGCCGATGATGTCCACCTCGATGTTGACCGGATCGCCTACCTTCCGTTCCCGAAGTACCGTCTCCCGCCAGGTCGTCGGGATGACGTTGATCATCACCAGGTTCTCCGCGATCTTCGAGATCGTCAGGCTCACCCCGTCTACGGCTATGGAGCCCTCACTGACACAGTACCGCGCCAGCTCATCTGTGAGACGGACTGCAAAGTAGACGTTGCGTCCGTCCTCCTCCACCGAGGCGACCGTCCCGGTCCCGTCAACATGGCCCTGGACGAAGTGTCCCCCGAGTCTCCGGTCCGGGGTGAGGGCGCGCTCGAGGTTCACCTTTCGACCCGGTCGGTAGGAGGCAAAGGTGGTCTTTTCCAGGCTCGCCGCCAAGGTCTCCACGGAGAAGGAGTCGTTGGTCATCGCCGTTACCGTCTGGCACGCCCCGTCGATGGAGATCGAGTCCCCCGCGGCGGTACCGGCAAGAATCTTGTTCGCCTCGATTTCGAGCATCTGATACGCCCCGCTCCTGCGCACCCCTCTCACCGTTCCTATCTCTTCAACTAGCCCGGTAAACATTGGTGTACTCCTCCAGGGGTGCGGTGACTTCGTCGATCCAGCCGAGGCGGTAGGCGTCGAACACCTGCTGATCCCCAAGGGAACGCCACCGGACACCCTCAAACCGGAGCGCCCGGCAGACCGCGTCGACCTCGAGGTTTCCTACGCCGTTGACGCCGCTGCCGATTACAATTGGTGCGAGGTAAGCGGTCAGTCGGTCGAAAAGTTCCTCGCGGAGAAAGGAGGTGGCAAGCTCGCTGCCACCTTCGACGAGGAGGGATCGAACTCCCGCCTCCCGGAGGTTCTGCAGGGCCGAGGCGAGGTCGACCCGCCCCTGGTCCGAGTCGCCGAGCAGTACCGTCGCGCCTGTCGACTCGAGCTTCTCTCGTCGGAGATTGAAGCCCGGGTCCTCAGCGGGAGGTGTGGCTGCGAGTATCACCGTCTGATCAGGTCGCTCGCGCAGGAGGGTGGAGCCCGGGGGAGTGCGAAGGTGGGAGTCGAAGATTACCGCCTTCGGTGAGCTCCCCTCGACGAGGCGAACTGTCAGCGACGGGTCGTCGGCGATAACCGTTCCAACACCCACCGCTACAGCCTCCCGCTCCGCCCTGAGGGCGTGTACTTCCCGTCGCGCCGCCTCGTCGCTGATCCACTTGGAGTCCCCCTGAAAGGTCGCAATCCGCCCGTCGAGACTCATGGCGAGTTTGAGGTGGACAAACGGCCGTCGGAGAGACATGTAGGTGTTGAACGCGTCGTTAAAACGGAGGAACTCCTCCGGCCTCTCCTCCAGGAGAACCTCGATTCCCGCCTCCTGCAGTTTTCGCACCCCCCGACCTCGGACCCGCGGATTAGGGTCGAGCTGTCCGATGACAACCTGAGCGACCCCCGCCTCGATGATCCGGTCGGTGCAGGGCGGCTGGTGTTTCTCCGGAGCTGTGTAGGAGCACGGCTCGAGGTTGCAGTAGAGAACGCCACCCCTCGCTCGATCTCCCGCCTCCTTCAACGCCTCAGCCTCGGCGTGGAGGGAGCCGTACCGGCGGTGATAGCCGCGGCCGACGACCCGGTCTTCCTTGAGGACCACGGAGCCTACCATCGGGTTGGGAAAGACCTGTCCACGACCCATCCCGGCGAGACGCAAGGTTTCGTCGAGATATCCGGATTGACAGTTGTTGCACATAGGAGCCTCCCGGTTCGGGGCAGACTCTTCTTCGACGCGCCGCTCCCGCTTGAGTCGGCGCCATCGCACAAAAAAACCCGAGCTCTCGCTCGGGGTTCTTTCGTTGATGACGGGAGGAGCAGAATGGAGAGTGTGTTTACCTCTCCTGCCACCGCAGACGACGCTGAGACATCTGCGACCTGCTCTGTTGGTTTTCTCCCATCCGGACTATACCGTCGGTACCGGAATTGCACCGGTTCAGCGCCTTGCGGCACTCGCGGACTCTAACCGCCGGTCGGGAATTGTCGCCACTGTCGACGCACCCTGCCCCGAAAACCGATAAAAGAATACCCAATATTCATCCTGCTGTCAATCCCTCACCGGTCCCGTCATACCTTACCCTCGCAGTTAAGAATCATTCCGATTTTTCTTGCCATTATCCGTGAGTTTAGGTACATTGACTGTGAGAATTGACCACAAAGTAAGGAGTACGATTTTATGACGACACATACCGATCTTGAGAAGAGCGCAGTAGAAGTTGTAACCGGCAAGCTTAACACTATCCTCGCCGATTTCCATCTCGTCTACGGCCATCTCCACGCCCTCCACTGGAACGTCGAGGGAAAGGAGTTCTTTACCGTACACAGGGAGCTTCAGTCCATGTACGAGGAACTCGCGGAGATCATCGACGATGTGGCTGAGCGGATTCTTTCCCTCGGTAACCGACCTGCCACCACCTATCGAGAGTACCTCGAGATGAGCGAGCTCGACGAGCTTCCGAGTCGGAAGTACGACTCCAAGGAGACCTGTGAGCTCGTGCTCAAGGACCTCGAGTATCAGATCGCCCGGGTTCGGGAGCTCATCGACGCCGCCAACCAGCACGACGATGAGGGCACCTCGGACTTCGGCGTCGAGATGCTTCGGAAGTTCGAAAAGCAGCGCTGGTTCTGGAGCGCCTTCGCCGGCTGATCTCTCCTGCATGTGAGAGTAACCGCCCCCGGTGCCTCGGCATCGGGGGTCTTTTTTTTCCCTTGGGTGTAAAACTGCTCAGCCCTGCTGCCCCTTCTCCCGGCTCTCCGGCCCGGGCCGGCCCGGGCTAAGGGATGAGTCCACGGCCTGCCCGTGATACACAGCGGTTATATCTCCAGCGGACAGGATGCCAGGCGGCCTCTGTCGGGTCGCCGATGACACCGGCAGGGGCGGCAGCGGCGGCAG